>CAIMUP010000007.1 GCA_903844645.1 uncultured Bacteroidota bacterium | reverse complement strand
TTTTAGTTTATAATTAATTTCTGTCTGTCGGTTAAAGTTGGTACGCGCGTTCCTATTATTTCAGCTAACATATATATATACGAAACTCCTCTCTCAAAACTTTCGTAAGTCCAACACTTTTTGGTAGGATT
The DNA here is from genome assembly GCA_903844645.1 of uncultured Bacteroidota bacterium. GTDB lineage: Bacteria > Bacteroidota > Bacteroidia > AKYH767-A > JABDAW01 > JABDAW01. The sequence goes on along the minus strand of CAIMUP010000007.1, from coordinate 43,647 downwards.
TGCGAAGGTTTTAAGTAAAATGTATTTCGCTTTATTCATATTTTATCCAATTGTCATTATTATTTTCATTCGGCAAATGTACTAAATCTTTCATCCTTATTACAGCATAGTATTTATTTATTCTCCCTTGCTTTTAAATTTTCACCTTGTTTTTAAGCTAAAAATAAAAATGTTCAGACCAAAAGCCATGCAGATCGTCTGTACATCCTTGCTTTACGTCTGTTCAGCCATGCAATACGTCTGTACAGCCTTACAATACGTTTGTACTGCCTTACTCTTCGTCTCTACAGCCATACAATAGGCGTGTACAGCCTTACTCTCCGTCTCTACTGTCTTACAGTCCGTGTGTACAGCCTTACAGTCCGTTAGTTTTGCACTACAGTCCGTTCCAACAGCCCTATTGTTCGTCTCTACAGCATTACAATTGGTTGTTTCAATGGTAAGATGCTTCACTTTTACCCTAATCTATCATCATTAAATGGGTTAATGATGATATTACCATTAACCCATTTAATGAAGTTTATATTAAAGAACATCAACAAACAAGGTTTGCAAGGCTCCATGTGGTCCTTTAGCCATCCTTAACTGATGCTGAAACCAATATCTTTTATTCGGCAGCAAATCGGTAATCAGATTATCGGCATCGCTGGTTCCCATGATTAATATAAAATTAATCCCATCTGTAGAAACCCACCATGCGTGGAAATGATTTGCACGACTTGTATTACCTACTAATTGCACCGTTCCAGATTCAAGTCCTCTTTCTGCGGTAAAGACATTCTTTTGCTTAATAGACACTTTTTTAACCTTAAAACCTCCGCTTTCACAACAAGCTACCGCATCGGCAGGGACCAAATCCATTGCGTTTTGGAAGGTCCTCATAATTGATTTTAAACTGGTCTTAACGATTCTCCACTTCGCCTTTTTCTGTGCTCCTACAGCACTGTTATAAGCCGCAATGGCTGCCAACAGTGCCGTGATGGTACCGATGGGGATGATGACAAAGGTGCTGGTGCCACAAGCAGTTGCCACCACTAATGCTTTTACTCCTCGGCTTGGGTCAGAGTCCTTAATGTTTAATGCTGCCGTAATAATGTGAATGGCCGTAGGCATGCTCATCAATACGATGTAATTGCCCTTACCATTCTTTGAGCCTGTTACCACATAAAATTTTCCTTTTTTGAATACAATTGTCTTTACCATTTTATTTATTTTTTAATTGGTTTATAATTCATAATCTATAATTCATAATTCCTACAGTGAGTCGAGCCAAATTATCAGTTCTTCTTCATCCAACCCAGTTTTGTGCGAGAGATTGTCGAGCAGTTCCTGATGCCCCTCGGATACATACTTTACGTCGGCATCCGTCAGTTTCGGATAGGCCTTTTTCATTGCGGCTTTCTTTTCATTCCAGCGGCCTTCTAATGTTGTTTCTACCATTTTCTTTAATTTTAATTGTTATTATTAATACTTTAAATTTTTGTGTCGCTATCGTTAAAGCGATTTACGGCAGCAAAATTGGAGATAATTAACCGCCTGGCTAAATGAAAAACTTTTTAGCTTATAATATGGCCCGAACTTGTGTATTTTGCGACCGAACTTGTATTATCGTTGAATCTATTTGTGAAATCGCTAAATATTCTTAGGAGCGAAATTTTTCCATGCTTTTCTGAACTCCATCAAATAAACATTGCCAACAGGAAATTCGGTAGTGCCAATCTTGGACATATAAATCCGATCCTTCTTTTTCAGGTCGTCCACATAATTCAAATTCATCAGTTGAGAGCGATGCGAACACACAAAGCCATGCTCCAATAAACAATCTCGCAGGGTGTTGAACTTGTCTTTGATTTCAAAACTCCGATGATTGTTATTTACCAAATACAGCTTGCGGTCTTTCATGTAAAACCGTATGATGGCATTCAAATAAAAACGCCTTTTGCCACCCGCCACCTTGAAAACATACCTTATTCCGAGCGGAATGGTAATGGGTTTCAATTTCTTGACGGAATCATCATGCACCATTTCCGGCAGCACTATCAATTCAACCAAGGGCTTCTTCTTTGATGAACATTTTATCTCTACCAGGATTTTGATTTTTGTAACAGGCAGGGAAATGTAATGAATTTTCATGCACTGCAATTCCGCAGCATATTCGCCATCTTCAGGAATGATGCAAACGAACTTACGATGCAGCAAATGCAGTGAAAGCAGGTATTCCTGAAGATTCTTTTTACCAGCAACGAGATAGATGAAAACGATGGCGTCATCTTCTACCTCGAGGTCGTGAAGGAATAAATTCAAGTCGGTATAGCAACCCAGATATAACAAACCCACTGGCTCGAGATGAATCAAATCATCAACAGTAGCGGCGAAATGATGATCTTCGGTGAAGACAATTATTGATGCAAACTGACCCATTATAAGGTGTTTTATTTACCATACTCTTTAGCAGGCCAAAGTAACGCATTATAATTGTAAGATTTGATGCTATCGTGAGCAATAGCTATCAAGCATCGAGTAATGGACTATATTTTCAAATCCAAAGTAACAATCATTTATTAGATGATGTTAATGTTTAAGTTAAAAATAAGATATTTAAACAAAATAAGTATAATGTATTTGGTCATGTCGTATTGTTTAAGTAAATTTGCACCGTCTTAAACAAAAATATATGTTCACAATATCACAATTGCAGCAGTTTTCAGGTATCAAAGCCCATACCATCCGTGTATGGGAACAGCGATACAATGCCCTTACACCAATGCGTTCGGAGGGGAATACAAGATATTATGATAACTCACAGCTTAGGCGATTGCTGAATATCGTATGTCTTATGGGTGTTAGATATAAGGTATCCCAATTATGTGTCATGACGGATAAGGAACTGTTTATGATATTGGAAGAACAACTCGAAAAAAGTATTGTTTCGGTTGGAGGAAATGAATATTTCATCTCTCAGTTGATTGCATCTGGAGTAAGTTTTGATGAGCTTCATTTTGAGAAAATATTCTCTAATTGCCTACTGCGAATGGGGGTCAAGGATTGCTATATTAAGATTATTTATCCTATGCTGAATAGAATTGGCTTGATGTGGTCAAGTGGCACGATGTCACCGGCTCAAGAGCATTTCATCAGTAATATTATCAGGCAGAAATTATTTACCGCCATTGATTCTTTACCCCCTTCAAAAACATCCAACGACACTTGGCTTTTATTCCTTCCAGAAAACGAATATCATGAGATAGGTTTGCTGTTTGCCTCTTATATTATTCGACAGGCTGGTAAAAAGGTTGTTTACCTAGGTAATAATGTCCCTTGCGAAACTATTGTAACAGCCGTTGAAGAAATAGAACCGACCAATCTTTTATTCTTTCTGGTGCATAATGACAATCCGGAATATTCACAAATGTATTTGAATACCTTGAATAAGGGCTTTAAGAATATCAAGATTCACCTATCAGGAAATGAAAATTTGATCAAGAAATTAAAGATGGGTAAAAGCAATAGTTGGATTCGCTCTGTTGAAGAATTGGAAGCCTCCCTCGTTTAAAAGTCATCGCATAAAAATAAACAGATAAAATGTCAAAAATAGCCATCATAGGATCAGGTTTTTCAGGGATAAGTGCAGCAGCATATTTGTCTGCCGCAGGTCATGATGTGCATGTTTTTGAAAAGAATTCACAAGCTGGTGGCCGAGCCAGGAATTTCAAAACTGATAATGGATATTTGTTTGACATGGGCCCTAGTTGGTATTGGATGCCTGGAGTTTTCGAGAAGTTCTTTAATGATTTTGGTTATAAAGTTTCTGATTTTTATGAATTGAAACTGTTGGATCCTTCCTTTGATGTAGTTTTTGGAAACAATGACACCATGCATGTGCCAGAGAATTACGAAGCACTAGGCAAGCTCTTTGAATCCATAGAAAAAGGGAGTTCAGAAAAATTGAATGCCTTTTTGAAAGAAGCAGAATATAAATACAAAACTGGCATCGAAAACTTGGTCTATAAACCAGGGCTTTCACTTTCTGAATTCGCTGATATGGATTTGATAAAAGGAATGTTTCGATTACAGGTTTTCTCTTCTTTCAGTAAGCATGTCAGGAAGTTCTTTACTAATCCTAAATTAATTGCATTGATGGAATTCCCTGTTTTGTTTCTTGGTGCAATGCCTCAAGACACGCCCGCACTCTATAGTCTAATGAACTATGCAGGACTGAAATTAGGGACTTGGTATCCGATGGGAGGCTTTGGAAAAGTAATTGATGGAATGATAGAAGTTGCCAAGAATAAAGGAACAACTTTTCATCTTAATGCCAATGTTGAAAAGATAATTGTTGAAGGCAATCAAGCTAAAAGCATACTTGTCAATGGTGAAATATTTTCGTTTGATACAATAATTGCATCAGCAGATTACCATCATGTAGAAAGCAAGTTGTTGCAAGAGGAACATAGAAATTATGATGAAAGCTATTGGGATAATAAAACCTTCGCGCCTTCTTGTCTGATATATTTCTTAGGAATTAAAAAGAAAATTAAGTCGCTGAATCATCATACCTTATTCTTTGATGAAGATTTGTATAATCATTCTTTAGAAATATATAAGAATCCACAATGGCCAAACAAGCCTTTGTTTTATACATGTTGCCCTTCAAAAACAGACTCAAGAGTAGCACCGGATGAACATGAAAACTTATTTCTGCTAATGCCTATTGCCCCTGGCTTAAAAGACTCGGAGCAAACAAGAGAAACCTATTTCAAGATCATGATGGAACGTTTGGAAAAACAATGTGACGAAAATATTATTGATCATATAGATTATAAGAAAAGTTATTGCGTCAATGATTTTATTTTAGATTATAATTCCTATAAAGGTAATGCTTATGGTTTGGCAAATACCTTGATGCAAACTGCCATATTAAAACCAAAAATCAGAAACAAGAAAGTAAGTAATCTCTTTTATGCTGGCCAGCTTACTGTTCCAGGACCGGGTGTTCCACCTTCAATAATATCTGGTAAAGTAGTCGCAAATGAATTAATAAAAATAATAAATAAAAATAATCATGAAGTTGTTATTTGATGATGTGTCGGTGAAGTGCAGCAAACTCACCACCAAAGAGTACAGCACAAGTTTTTCATTAGGAATATACTTCCTTAAGAATAGCTTGAGAAATCCGATCTATTCCATCTATGGATTCGTTCGTTTTGCTGATGAAATAGTGGATAGCTTTGAAGGATATGACAGGAAATATCTTTTGGAAAAATTTAAAAATGATACCTATGAAGCACTCGAATCAGGTATTTCATTAAACCCAATATTAAATGCTTTTCAGAAAGTAGTTCATGAATTTAATATCAGCTATGATTTAATCGATACCTTTCTGCAAAGCATGGAGATGGATCTTGAGAAAATTGATTATACTTCCGATAAATATAACCAATATATTTTAGGTTCTGCTGAAGTTGTTGGTTTGATGTGCCTTCATGTTTTTACTGAGGGAAATAAAAAAAACTTTGAAGAACTAAAACCTTATGCCATGAAGTTGGGGGCGGCTTTTCAGAAGATAAATTTCTTAAGGGACCTAAAGGCAGATTACCAACAATTAGGTAGGACCTACTTTCCAAATGTTGATATGACCAAATTTTCTTCTTCAACAAAAGCTGCGATTGAAAAAGAAATAGAGGATGATTTCAAAGAGGCGTTAATAGGGATTAAAATGCTTCCATCTTCATCAAAAGGAGGTGTTTACTTGGCCTATGTTTATTACAATTCCCTATTTAAGAAAATCAAACGTGTTCCTGCTGAAAGAGTATTAATTGAAAGAATCAGAATTAGTAATGGGAAGAAATTTGGCTTGATGGTAAATAGTATGTTTCAATATAAGTTTAATCTGTTATGAGAAATTTTGTTACGTTGATTTTATTCCTTATTACAATAAATAGTTTTTCCAATGTACCTTTAAAACAGGATATTAGAAATCTATTCCAAAAGGCTGCTACAGAAGAATTAGCCTGCAAAGGCATCTTGTCGATTTTACAAAATTATAATGAAAAGAATGATGCATTACTGGCAGGGTACAAGGCATGCGCAATAATGATGATGGCAAATTATGTTTTTAATCCTTACACTAAATATGAGAAGTTTTTAGAAGGGAAGTCGTTACTAGAAAAAGCAGTTGACGCTGACAAACAGAACATAGAATTAAGATTTCTTAGATTTGCAGCACAGGCAAATGCACCATTTTTTTTATTTTATAAAAGCTCTATAGAAGATGATAAGAATTTTATCGTAATGACTATCGATAAACTAGAAGATAAGGAATTAAAACAGTTTATGATTCCCTATTTGTTGAAATCAGATTATTTAACAGAAATTGAAAAACAAAATATAAAAGCATGAATGATTATTTAATTTTAGTAGATGAAAATGATAAGCAATGGGGTAAACTGGAAAAGCTTTTGGTTCACCAATTAGGTTTGCTTCATAGGGCGTTTTCAGTGTTTATCTTTAACACAAAAGGTCAATTGCTTTTGCAGCAACGTGCTGATGGCAAGTATCATTCCGCAGGATTATGGACAAATACTTGTTGTAGTCATCCGCAGTTTGGAGAAGAAACCAATGATGCTGTAAATAGAAGATTAGAAGAGGAAATGGGCATGACTTGTGATGTGCAATTTGCCTTTAGTTTTCTTTACAAAGTTAAATTTGAGAATGGTTTAACAGAGCATGAATATGATCATGTATATTTTGGAATAACAAATGAAATTCCATTACCAAATAAAGATGAAGTGCAAAATTGGAATTATATCAGCCTTAAAAATCTGGAGATGGATTTAGCATTGCATCCTAAAAGATATACAGAGTGGTTGAAATTATGTTTCCCTAAAGTAAAGGAAAAGTATGCAACTATGTTTCTCCCAAAAAGCAAAATTAATAATGATTATGTTTCAAATTAGAGCCGAACAATTTCTTCCGATTGGATTGAATGAGGCATGGAATTTTTTTTCTAATCCTAATAATTTATCAATCATTACTCCTCCCGAAATGGATTTTAAAGTATTGTCTGATATAAATGATAAGGAGATATTTAATGGAATGAAAATAGATTATATAGTTAGGCCAATATTTGGAATACCTATGCATTGGCAAACAGAAATATATGATGTAAAGGATAAATGTTCTTTTACCGACAGGCAACTGAAAGGCCCCTATAAAGTTTGGGAACATACCCATACATTTACCGAAATGAATGGAGGTGTGATGATGCATGATGTGGTAAATTATCAATTGCCCTTTTGGTTTATTGGAAATATCGCTCATACTTTAATAGTAAAAAACAAAATCGAGAATATCTTCGTTTACAGAAAACAAGTATTGGAAAAAATATTCATAAATAATGGAAAGAATCTTAATTAATTGTTTGATTGTTGCACTTGCATTCTTCAGTATGGAAGCGGTTGCATGGCTAACACATAAATTTGTAATGCATGGATTTCTATGGAGTTTGCATAGAGATCATCATAAGAAAGATACTTACGGTTTCTTTGAAAAGAATGATTACTTCTTCCTGATATTCGCTATTCCAGGAATACTTGGTTTATTATTTGGCATGCAAGCCGATTACAACGTTTTATTCTGGATAGGATTAGGAATTACCATCTATGGATTTGCTTACTTTTTTGTTCATGATATTTTTATTCATCAGCGATTCAAGATATTTCGGAATGCTGATGGTACTTATTTCAAAGCCATCAGGAGGGCTCATAAGATGCATCATAAACATACAGGAAAGGAAAATGGTGAATGCTTTGGAATGCTATGGGTACCTATGAAGTATTTCAAGAAGGACAAGAGCATTCTGTAACTATGAAATGGCTTTATCTTCTTATTGATTTCTTTACCATTTTTGTTCCTCTCCTATTTTCTTTTCATCCCAAACTAAGGTTTTATAAGCATTGGAAGGCCTTCTTTATTTCCAATATGATCATTGCCATCGTCTTTCTTATATGGGACAGCATCTTTGTAAAACTTGGTGTTTGGGGCTTCAACAAGGATTATATTTTAGGAATAAACATCATCAACCTGCCTCTTGAGGAGGTATTATTTTTCATTTGTATTCCCTTCTCCTGCGTCTTTACTTTTCATTGTTTGAATATCTTTTTTTCTTTTAATTGGAAGATCAAGTCAGAGAATATATTTGTTGCTACACTTTGCATTCTATTATTTATAATCGGTATTCTATTTCATGATAGATATTATACAGCATCCACTTTCTTCAGTTTGGCTTTTGTTCTTTTCATTCTTAAATTTATTCTAAAAGTTGATTGGCTTGGTAAGCTGTTTAGCATCTATCCAATATTACTTATCCCATTCTTTATTGTTAATGGAATCCTTACTGGTAGTGGGATTGAACATCCTGTAGTGTGGTATAATAACAGTGAAAATATAGGGGTTAGATTACTCACTATACCTTTTGAAGATATTTTCTATGGATTTGAATTGATTCTTTTGAATGTTTTTCTTTATGAATATTTTAAAAGAATATTTGTTGCCAAATAATGAAAGAAATTGATAAGGCAATAACCATTTTCTGGTTTCGCAGGGATTTAAGGATTAACGATAATCATGGATTTTATGAAGCTTTAAAAAGTTCTGAAAATGTTCTTCCATTATTCATTTTTGGGTCATGGGTTAAACCTGTTGATAGGTACATTTCCATATACCCAGAGCCGCTGGATATGCAACGTATCGCTTCGACGGATTTGCAATCCATTGCCTTCTCAAAAGGATTTTTTAATCTTTCTCCATTCAATCTATCAAGTGTTTTTATCATCATCAAAGACAGTATTTTTTTCAGGCAGCAAAAGTAGTAAAACAAAAACAATTGAGATTATGGTTATTGGTTCATTATCTAAAAAAACATAAAGCACCTACGGAGCATTGGCACTATTCCGTCTCATTCTTTTCTACCAATATCCTGCCCCTACAGGGCAAAACAAAAACCATAATCTGTGCAAATCCTAGAAATCTGTGGTAACTCGCCCTCTCTGTGTATCTCCTTTTTTTTTCTCTGTGAAATTCTTTTTTTCTTTTTAATCTTGAATCTGTGGCTACCCTTCATTCACACCCTTCGCCTCCTTCACATAACCCACCAATCCAATAAAATCACCCCATCCCCAAGCATAAAAATCCTTCCCCTAAATCCCCTCATCCTCCACCATTTTCAAACCACCAAATCCCACAATTTCAAAATCCCCCGTACCTCCCAAAACAACCTCCAACAATTTCCCAAAACCCTCCATCTCTATGAGATTTTCGTACCCCTCCACCCGCAAATTTGTCCACCCAAACCCTTCATTCCTGCCATTATTGCCACTTTTGCTTCACCCCACCACCCATCCACCACCCCTAAAAACACTGTTTTTTCACCTCATCCACCAAATCCTACACCCCAATGACGATACCCTCCGGCTCGATGGAAAAACCCTCCTCCTCTACGCCAAAACTCTCCGTCCAATCCCCAATTTTGTCCAGCTCTATGGTGGATAATGCTCATTATCAAGGCATGTCTAAAATATTATGTTAAATGGGAAGGTGTTTTTCGTCTTTTTCAACTCGCCATTTTATGAGAAAAAACAGCCCAATAATTGAAGAATATTCTATGGTGTTTTTTCAATAAAGTTCGCTTGCTACAATATAGATATTTTTCCTTTGTAAATTCATAACCTTTCATTAAAATTCAGTTAACAACATAGATGGATTTTTGCCGCGCAAATAAATGGTAAATTAATTTAATAAAATATCTAATAAAAATGAAAAACAAAAGTAACAATTTGAACCCGCCTGATGCATTCGTTATAACGATTTCCGGGCAAAATCTCTTTAAAAGGAATTCAATGAATCATGTAGGCAAATTTATGCTTGCCACTGTTTTGATGGTAGTTCTTTTGATGATGAATTCCAAAGAAAGTTTTGGACAAGCGAACATTATTGCCGGAGGAAATTATTCGCAGAACTTTGATGGTATTGGGACTACTACTAATTGGTCTTGCCCAACGAATTGGAAAATCAGTGGCGAAGCACCAACCCAATTATCGCAAGAAGGGCTGGTGAATATTGCTTGGACAGCCGCTGCAACAGGTGCAGTAGCAGTGATGCCAAATGTAGGAACTGCCTGCCCAAGTGGTGCGCAATTGGCTTGGAACTGCTACAACACGAGTAACACAGGTAACAGAAGTATAGGCTTCAGAGCGACAGGTAGCAACAACAAAAACGACACTTGGTATTTGCAGATGAGGAATAATAGTGGCACGACTGCTATCTCCAGCTTTACCATTAGCTACAATATTTTGAAGTTCATGAATAACAATGCAGGGAATCCATTTATCATTCAACTGTTTTATTCAACCGATGGAATCACTTTTGTTAAAGCGGACACAACGCAATTCAAATTATCCACTCCGAATGATGGAAATGTTTTCTGTACAATCAATGGTAATGTTGGAAGTTCTCCAGGAGTAACTTACTCGATTGCTAGCGCAAGATTTTTCCCTGCAAGTCCGATAACACCTAATACTACATTCTACTTTGCATGGAATTATGCAGTGCAAGGTAGCTTAAACACAGGCAGTTCGCCGTTATTAGGTTTGGATGATGTATCTATTACTGCCATTGCAGATCCTCCAACAATGTGTTGTCCCACCTTATCTAATATCACTAATAATTCTGCAACTCTCGGAGCTACTGTTACTACCAATAATGGTAGTAGCTTGACATCAAGAGGAACTGTTTATAAGACAAGTGCAGGTGTTACTGCAAGTGATAATCCCTTGGCAGAAGGAGGCACAAGTGTAAGTGCTTTTACGCAATCAAGAACCGGACTTAGCCCACAAACGCAATACTTTTTCCGAGGTTATGCCATCAATGGAAATGGAACGGGATTGACTACTTCTGACAGTAGCTTTTATACTTTATCAAATCCTCCTTCTGCACAGCCAGGTTCATTTACAGCTACTGCCGTATCGGGTTCTCAAATCAATTTAGGATGGACAGTAGCTTCATTTCCTGGCTCTGGTGCAAGTAGTACAGGCTATATAGTTTTAAGAAGACAAGATGCAACTAATCCTACTTCTTCAGGTGTTGTGAACGCAAAAGCACCCGGGGTATTGACGCTTCCTTCTGGAACTACCTTGACAACAACGATAATATCAGGTGCCACAACTTCCTTTAATAACACAAGCCTTGGAGCTATTCAGCAATATAATTATTTGATAATTCCCTTCACTTGGGATGGAACGAATGCTTCGACCTATAACTATTTAACTACCTCTGCTCCCACAGCTAATGCAACAACATTGCCTGGTCCTCCTACATTAACGACTCCGACAGTTAGCGCGATTACGGCTAATTCAGCGGTTCTTGGAGCAACAGTTACAAGTAATGGAGGCGGTGCGTTGACAGCACGTGGTACTGTTTATAAAATATCAACAGGTGTTACATCAACCGATAATCCATTGGCAGAAGGAGGAACAAGTGTTTCATCATTTACACATTCCCGTAATGGTTTGAGTCCTCAAACACATTATTTCTTTGCTGGCTATGGAACAAATGCGGGTGGCACGAGTTTGAGTACAGAAAGTAATTTCTATACCCTCTCGAATGCACCAACTACCCAAGCTACTGGCTTAACTGGAACTGGTGCTGCGGCAAATCAAATTAATCTTTCATGGAGTGGAGCTACCTTCCCTGGTTCCGGAGCAACGGTAATAGGATGTGTTTTGTTAAGAGCGCAATATCCTAATACACCATCACTTGCATCATCAAATGGACAAGCACCATCGGCAGGTTCAAACACGACTTTAGTTAGTTCTACAATTGCTGGCAATGCCAATTCATACAATGATGTTTCATCCGCATTAGCTGGCTTGACTTATTACAATTATTTATTAATCCCTTTTACTTGGGATGGCACAAATTCTGCGACCTATAACTACCTTTCTACTTCCGCACCAACGGCTACAGGAAGAACATTGCCTGGCAATCTTTTTAAGTCTGGAACAGGTACATGGACTACATCAAATACCAATTGGGGAACATCCTCCTCCGGTCCTTTCAACTTAGCTTGGGCGGATACCAACTACGCAGTATTCGTAGGGACTTCAGTAACTAATATCACAACAGGTTCAAATCATTTAGTAACTTCTGGAATCAATTTTGCAGAGAATACTTCCAATGAATTTAACCTCTTAGGAACCGATACTATTACCCTTATCGGTGCAAACCCAACTATCTCATTAGGTAATGGAACAGTGAAAACAGATGGCGTTATTACTGCCTCGATTAGCTCTGTAAATCCTGTTGAAGTGAAATTAAATTCGGGTGTAACCGGTGCTGTCATCCTGGATTTGGATGGCAATAATATTCTTCCCGGTGGAATGATAATTGACAATGGTATTTCTCGCGTAAATATCAATAATCAAAATGCTGTTGGTGGAACCGGAGGTGGACCTATCGTAATTAATTCCACTGGTATTAGGTTCTCGAATCATAATGCCACAGGAGTTCCTAATGATATTCCGAATCCAGGAACTGTTATCAATATCCCGAATGACATTCATCTTAATACTAACAACATATCGCCGTTCGTCCTGTCAATCGGTGCTACCAATAACGCCAATCTAGATCATACAGAATATTCAGGTGTAATCAGTGGAATAGTAGATACTTTGTTCTTAGGAAATGCCCCTGGTATTGTAACAGGTGGTGGTGCTGGTCATTGCCAATTCAACAGTGCATGTACATATCATGGTGTTACTTGTTTTAATTCCAGTGTCAATGCTATTTTCAGTCTTGGAATTAATAATGCTTTAGGAGTAACTACTAATTTTATCTTCGGTCCTGGTAGTGGTCAGTTTGACTTGAATGGATATAATCAAAAACTAGCCGGTGTTACAGGTGCAGGTGCTGGAATATTAAGTTCTAATGGTCCATCTATCCTTTCTATTGAAGGGAATATTAATACGACATTTGATGGAATAATCAACTCTGGCATCACCCTTAACTTAACGAATGTAAACACCGGAACCTTTACCCTTACAGGCTTCAATGGCTTTACTGATTTAACGACTATCAGTGGAGGAACTCTTAAATTAGCTAATCCTTTTGGTACAACTCTTAATACAACAAACGATGTCCTAATTAATGGTGGCACACTTCGTATTTCAGCTAATCAGGAATTGAATGATCTAACCTTATCAAGTGGAGCAGTTACCATTGATGCTGGTGATACATTAATGATTGATGGAACCTTCAATTTTACGGGTGGTTCGGTTAATAACAATGGCGCATTAATCATCAATGGAACCATAAACTGCGGAACAAATCATGTAAGTGGTACAGGGGCATTTACTTTGAATGGCGGAGGAACTCTAGAGATGGCGGATGCCAGTGGAATCACCACTTCCGGCGCTTCAGGAAACATTCAATCATCAGGAATAAGGATATTCTCCACATCAGGAAATTATATCTATGATTCAAGTACTGCACAAGTTACCGGAAGTGGTTTGCCTTCTACAATTAGCAACCTTTCTGTTAATAATACAAGTGGTTTATCATTAACAAATACTGTTACGATAAATGGAACATTAGCTTTCACGAATGGAACAATTACAACGGGTTCAAACAAGGTTACTATCGGAGCTTCTGGAAGCATTACAGGTGTTTCATCAAGCAAGTTCGTTAATGGTAATTTAGAGAAGATATTAGCATCTGGTGTTACTTCAACATCCTTTGAAATAGGTAATGGCAGTAACTACACTCCTATCAGTATTTCCTTTAATGGAACAGGAATTACAAGCACATCGGGTAAGCTTTTAGCGGCTTCAATAAATGGTGATCATCCAAACATTTCTACATCATTAATCACTTCTTTGAAAAGTGTGAACAGATATTGGTCATTAACTCCAACCAATCTTACCTTTAACACCTCTTTCAATGCGACCTTCAGCTTTGTTAGCGGTGATATTGATGCTGGTGCGAACACCAATGTATTCATAGGTTCAGAATGGAATGGTAGTTCATGGAATCAACCAACGGTAGGCATAAGAGCCGCATTAAATACTCAATTAACAACCATTACTTCCTTTAGTGATTTCATTATTGGTGAAGCCTGTGCAACTCCTACCATTACTTCGACACCTACAAACGTAACTTGTTACGGTGGCACGAATGGAAGCATAAGTCTTTCCATAAATGGTGGAACAAGTCCGTTCATTTATAATTGGAATAATGGAGCGACCACTCAAAACATAAGCAACTTGAGTATCGGAACTTATACTGTTACCATCACTGGTAATGGCAGTTGTACTACTTCCAGAAGCATGACCATTACCCAACCTTCTTTGGTGATTCCCACTGTTAATGGTACTACTGCTTTCTGTTCTGGTGCATCAGTAGTTCTTGATGCCGGATCATATTCTTCTTATAATTGGAGCAATGGTTCGACAACTCAAACTACTACTGTTTCCAGTGTTGGTCCTTTCACAGTTACGGTAACTAATGCCTCTGGTTGTACGGGAACTGCCATAAGAACGGAGACCGTTTACGCATTACCTACCACTACTAATTTACCGAATGGAGCAATTACCATTTGCACTGGGAACTCCGTTATATTAAGTACAGATGCCGGATATAATAGTTACCTTTGGAGCAATGGTGCGACCACTTTATCCACGATGGTGAACACTACCGGAAATTATTCTGTAGTCGTTACTAATTCCAACGCATGTTCTGCGACCTCTCCTTCCGTTCATGTGGAAGTTAATACAGCCCAGCCTATAATAGTTTCAGGATACCTGCTTACTTGTCCTGGTGGAAGCACAACGCTTACGGCTTCTGGAGCAAATACCTATACTTGGTATCCTGCAACTGGATTAAATTCCCCTACCAGTGCCGTTGTTTCCTGCCATCTACCAAGTACCAGCCCTATTACCTACACCATTACCGGGACGAATGCTTGCGGCGTTACAGCTACCTCTGTTACGGTCTCTGTTTCTGCGCCTTCCTTCACTTCCTCCTACACCAATCTTCTTTGTAATGCAGATAGTTCGGGGACTATTACAATGAATACTTCAGGCGGTAATGCTCCTTACAATTATGCGGTAACGAACATGATAGATAACACCTTTACCACTCATTCGGGTGCGAACTTTTTCAATAGATTGGTGGCTACCAGATATAAGATGCAGGTTACCGATGTTACCGGTTGTACGTCTGCTCTTTCTATCGTGATATTGACTCAACCTTCGAGGCTTACCCAGACTTATACCGCTACCAATATCAATTGCAATGGCAATACCAATGGTTCTATAACCCTTACGGCCGGAGGTGGTACAGGTATCAAGACCTATACCGACAATGGCGGTGCATCGTATCAATCTGGCAATCTGTTTTCGGGATTATCTCCTGCAACTTATACAGCGATGATTAAAGATGCTAACGGATGTCTTTCCAATACCAATACCATTACTGTTTCCCAGCCTACTGCTCTTACATTCACTACTGCCGTCCTCAATTCGTCATGCAGTTCCAATACAGGTCAAATCATAGTGTATGCAAGTGGTGGGACAGGTGTGTATAACTTCTCGAAGAATAACGGAACTAATTACCAATCGGCATACACCTTTAGCAATTTGGCTCCTACCAATTACCCGGTTATAGTGAAAGATGCCAATGGCTGTTTAGGTACCGTGCATAACGTAACGGTGGCTTGTAGTGGCAATAGAATAGATCAGGCGAATACCGAAAATACTGCAACATTTAATACTTATCCTAATCCGGCTCACGGAGCTGTCAGAGTTGTTTTTGCTTCTGATAATGAATCCTCTTATACCCTGAAATTAGTTGACATGAAGGGACGAGTTCTTCAAACAAGTACGAGGGAAGCCGCCATTGGCGATAATCAAATAGAACTTAATATTGCAGACTGTTCGGCTGGCATTTATCTTTTAATGATAGAAAAAGACGGAATCCTAAACAAGACGAAGTTAGTGATAGAATAGGCTTTCTGCACATAAGTTGTAAAAAGGAAGGGTATATTGACTTACTCTTTTCATTAATAGCATTCCAAGTCCTTTGGAATGCTATTTTTGCGCCCTCATTCACGAGAATGGCTATATTTATTTACTATGATTAATTTTGATAAATTCACATTAGAAAACGGACTGAAAGTAATCGTCCACCGCGATACCTCCACCCAATTGGTGTCCATAAATATCCTATATAATGTTGGTGCTCGCGTAGAAGATCCTGATAAAACAGGCTTCGCACATCTCTTTGAACACCTTATGTTTGGTGGCTCCATTAATATTCCGAGTTATGATGAACCGTTGCAACGGGCAGGTGGCGACAACAATGCATTTACGAGCAACGATGTTACCGATTATTACCTGACCTTGCCTGCCAACAATCTCGAAACAGGCTTCTGGTTGGAGTCGGATAGGATGTTGAATCTTACCTTCTCCCCAAAGAGTTTGGATGTGCAGCGGAGCGTCGTTATTGAAGAGTTCAAACAGCGGTATCTCAACCAACCTTTTGGCGATGTATGGTTGTTGTTACGCCCCTTGGCATACAAGGTGCATCCGTATTCATGGTCCACTATCGGGAAGGAAGTGGCGCATATCGAGGATGCTACGTTGGAGGATGTGAAGGCATTTTTCAAGCAATATTACTGCCCCGATAACGCCATCTTGGTGGTTGCCGGAAATGTAACTACGGATGAAGTAAAGCAGCTTTGTGCCAAGTGGTTTGCACCCATCCCGAAGGGAAATACCATTCATAAAATCTTGCCTCAAGAACCTGTTCAGGAGGAGGCGAGGACCTTGGAAGTAACGCGGAAAGTGCCTTGCGATGCCATCTATAAAGCCTACCATTGTTGTGCGAGAATGGATAAGGAATTCTACGCTACGGAACTGATTACAGACGTACTTTCTCGTGGACAATCTTCTCGATTATATACCGCTTTGGTGAAGGATCAAAAGCTCTTCAGTTCCATTGCTTGCTACATTACCGGTGATATAGACAAGGGCTTGATTGTGGTGGATGGGAAGATTAATAAGGACATCACGATGGAGGCTGCCGAAGCAGGTATCAACGGTGTATTGAATGATTTTATGACCAACGGAATTAGCGATGACGAGCTGACGAAGGTGAAGAATAAATTAGAATCTACCCTCCGGTTTGGGGAGATGAATATTGCTGACCGCGCATTAAACCTTGCTTATTGGGAGCTGCTGGACGGTGCCGAAAATATCAATCATGAGATAGAATATTACTTCGCAGTTACGAAAGATGAAATTATTGCGGAAGCCAAAAACGTCTTTAAGCCTACCAATTGTTCGACCTTATATTACAAGAAGGATAGGGTAGGGGAGAAGTGAAGTAATGAAATAATATTAAACAAAAAAAGCCCTCCGATACCCAATCGGAGGGCTATTTTTTTATCCATTATCCAAAAAGACATAAAACCATTGCTCGTTGATACTATCCCCCTGAAAGAAGACTATATTCCCCTGAAAGAAGACAATGTCCCCCTGAAAGAAGACAATGTCCCCCTGAAAGAAGACTATATCCCCCTGAAAGAAGACTATGTCCCCCTGAAAGAAGACAATGTCCCCCGGAAAGAAGACTATATCCCCCTGAAAGAAGACTATATCCCCCTGAAAGAAGACAATAAGCGGGGGATAATGTCTCGGCAGCTTTTTTTAATATCTGGGAAAGGGGTATTTTACAGCACTTTACGGATTTTTCAGCAACCTCCCGCCAAGCCACCACTCCTTTATATAATAGCAAGATTTGCGGCAATGGTTTCTTTTTTCCTAATTTTGCCATTCAATAAATAATTAATGAAGATGAAAACAAGAATAGTATTAATCGTAATGCTCGCCGTCATTGGATTGAGCAATTCACTAACTGCACAATCACCCAATTGGGCTTGGGCAAGAAGCGCAAGTGATACTAATGCTGAAGAAGGCTGGAGCGTTGCCACCGATGCAAGCGGGAATGTATTTATGACGGGCTTTTTTATTGATTCTACCATCACCTTTGACACCACAACATTAACCAATGCTGGTCAAAATGATATTTTTGTTGTGAAATACGATGCAAGTGGGAATGTACTTTGGGCAAAGAGCGCAGGTGGTACTTCTGATGATGTTGGCAAGAGCGTTGCTATTGATGCAAATGGGAATGTATTGGTAACGGGCTTTTTTAGTAGTCCCACCATCACCTTTGGAACATTTACTTTAACCAATGTAGGTATTGGTGATATTTTTATAGTAAAATACGATGCCAGCGGTACTGTACTTTGGGCAAAGAGCGTAGGTGGAACTGATTATGAGGTTGGGAACTGCATTGCCACCGATGCCAGCGGGAATGTATTGATAACGGGTTACTTTTATAGTCCTACTATTACCTTTGGCACATTTACTTTAACCAATGGAGGCAATGCAGGTGACTGTGATATTTTTATTGTGAAATACGATTCAAGCGGTACTGTGCTTTGGGCAAAAAGTGCAGGCGGTACTTCTAATGATTATGGATACAGTGTTGCCACCGATGCAAGCGGGAATGTTTTGGTAACGGGTTACTTTTATAGTCCTACTATTACTTTTGGCACATTTACTTTAACCAATACGGGTAGTGCTGATATTTTTATTGTGAAATATGATGCAAGTGGTACTGTGCTTTGGGCAAAGAGTGCAGGTGGTACTGATGAAGATGAAGGCTACGGTATTGCCACCGATGCAAGCGGAAATGTTTTGGCAACGGGCTATTTTACAAGTCCTACCATCACCTTTGGCTCATTTACTTTAACAAATCCCATTAATATTGGAATTGCTCCTGATATTTTTATTGTGAAATATGATTCAAGTGGAACTGTGCTTTGGGCAAAGAGTGCAGGCGGCTCTGGTGGTAGTGAAGGCTATAGCGTTGCCACCGATGCAAGCGGAAATGTATTGGTGGCAGGATCTTTTTATAGTCCTTTCATCACCTTTGATTCTGACACTTTGTTTCCATCATCATCTGCAACTGACCCCATGTTTCTTGTAAAATATAACCCCACCGGAACTGTTCTTTGGGCTAAAGGATTGGCAAGTGGTGGAGATGACCAAAATGGAGTTGCAACAGATGCATTTGGAAATATATTTGTTGGTGGAGATTTTGCGATGGAACCTTTTATTGTTGGAACAGATACTCTGCATCAGACAGGAGATGAAAATGCTTTTATTGCCAAAATTAATGCTTCCGCAGAAGGCATAGAAAAAATAACAATCCCGTCCGGCATTTTCATTTACCCCAATCCCAATGATGGGAAGTTTACTATTTCTTATCGCCTTTCCTCTCCCCATAGTGAGTTATTGATAGCAGATGTTTTTGGCAGAACCCTGTCTTCCTATCCCTTAAACAGCCCAGCAGGAACACAAAATATAAATCTATCCTCCTTGAGTAATGGCATTTACTATTGGCACCTCGTCTCCAGCCAAAGCACCTCGAAGGCAGGCTACTTCATACTCTCGAAATAACCATAAAAAGAAAAAGAGCAATGTTTCCATTGCTCTCCCTTCTCTTGTACCCCGGATCGGAATCGAACCGATACGGCCTCAACGGCCACAGGATTTTAAGTCCTGCGTGTCTACCAGTTCCACCACCAGGGCAATGAAAAAAACCTCTGTGAAGAGGTTTTCTGAACTGTTGAGCGAGAAACGAGATTCGAACTCGCGACCCCGACCTTGGCAAGGTCGTGCTCTACCAACTGAGCTATTCTCGCTTTTTTGAGGCTGCAAATGTAACTAAATTTTTGTAATACAAACAAACATTTTGTAAAATTATTTACCTTTTCGCTTTCCGGTAGCTAATTTCTTTATCTCATTTAGCTTCATTAACGCCTCTACAGGGGTAAGTGTGTTGATGTCAATACTTAATATTTCTTCCTTAATTTGTTCCAATAACGGATCGTCTAACTGAAAAAAACTTAATTGGAGGCTGTCATCTTTGATTCTTGGCTGCGAATTCATCTCCGGATTACTCCTATTCTTTTCCAATTGTTGAAGAATATCTTCTGCCCTTCGCAATACTTTATCAGGGATACCAGCCATCCTCGCCACATGAATCCCGAAACTATGTTCACTGCCACCAGGTATTAACTTCCGCATGAAATAAACTTTATTCTCTATTTCTTTAACCGACACATTAAAATTCTTGATGCGGGGCATGGTTTGAGCCATTTCATTCAATTCATGGTAGTGAGTAGCGAACAAGGTCTTGGCTTTTGCGGCAGGGTGATTATGGATAAACTCCGCAATAGCCCATGCCAAACTGATACCATCGTATGTGCTGGTGCCTCGACCGATTTCATCCAAAAGAATTAGGCTGCGATTGGAAATATTGTTGAGGATGCTTGCCGTTTCATTCATTTCGACCATGAATGTGCTTTCACCAGAAGATATATTATCTGAAGCTCCGACGCGGGTAAATATTTTATCAATTAACCCAATAGTAGTAGATGCCGCAGGAACAAAGCTTCCCATTTGTGCCATTAATACAATCAACGCGGTTTGCCGCAGTAGCGCGGATTTCCCTGACATATTCGGTCCGGTAATGATGATTATTTGTTGGGTTTCGTTGTCCAGATAAATGTTATTGGCAATATAAGGTTCATCCAAAGGTAATTGTTTTTCAATGACAGGATGTCGCCCATTCTTGATGTCAAGAGAGGATGAATCATTAATCTTTGGGCGGGTGTAATGATTCTTTATTGCGATAGTGGCGAATGATAGCAGACAATCTAATTTAGCAATCAATGTTGCATTCAATTGAATAGGTTGAATATAGTCTGAAGTCGCTCTAACTAATTGATTAAAGAGAATCGTTTCGAGTGCTAATATTTTTTCTTCTGCACCCAGAATCTTTTCTTCATAAACCTTCAATTCCTCGGTGATATAACGTTCAGCATTTACTAATGTTTGCTTTCTCATCCAATCTGCTGGAACCTTATCTTTATGCGTATGGGTAACTTCGATATAATACCCAAAGACCCCATTAAAACCTACCTTTAAGGAAGTGATTCCTGTCTTCTCAATCTCTCGTTGTTGAATCTTGAGCAAGAAATCTTTCCCAGCATAAGCGATCTCTTTTAGTTCGTCCAATTCAGCGGAAACTCCCTTGGCTATGACTCCTCCCTTTTGCACTAATGGCGGGGCATCTGGCAGAAGTTCTTTATCTATTCTTTCTCTAATGATTTGGCAGGGATTCAACAAATCGCCAATCTTCTTTAGTTGGTTGTTCTTGGATTCCTCGCAGGTTTTTTTAATAGGAATGATGGAATGCAAAGCCCTGTTCAACTGCATTAATTCGCGTGGAGAAATCCTCGCCATGGCAGCCTTAGAAATCAATCTTTCCAAGTCGCCAATGGTCTTGATGTTTTGAATGATGCCTTCGGATAATTCGGGATGATGAACTAAATGATTCACTACTTCCAGACGTTCTTCAATTGGTTCAATTTCTTTTAAAGGCATTACTATCCATCGCTTCAAAAGCCGTGCTCCCATAGGCGAAATGGTATGGTCTAAGATATCGAACAAGGTCTTTGCATTTTCATTTGGAGAATTAATCAGCTCCAGATTCCGCACCGTAAATCGGTCTAACCAAACATACTTTTCTTCTTCCATTCTCGCGATGGAGGAGATATGTTCCAACTTCTCGTGTTGGGTATCGGCAAGGTAATGAATGGCAGCACCAGCCGCAATAATCGCGAGATTAAGTTCTTCTATTCCGAAGCCTTTTAATGAATTAGTACCGAAGTGTTTCAGCAAAGTCCCGCGGGCATAATCATCCTTAAATATCCATTCATCGAGGCGGTAAGTGTAGAATTTATCCCCGTGATTCTCGATAAATTCTTTTGCCTTATTCTTCTGAAAAAGAATTTCGGAAGGTTGCAGGCTTTGCAGGAGTTTATCAATATACGGTGGCGGTCCTTGCGATACGATAAATTCTCCAGTAGAAATATCTACAAAAGCAATACCGCATAGCGTTGCATCGTAATGGATGGCACAAAGAAAATTATTGCTCTTATTATCCAGGACTTTATCGTTAAACGATACCCCGGGAGTAACCAATTCGGTAACGCCTCGCTTGACGATGGTCTTGGTTAATTTAGGGTCTTCCAACTGATCGCAGATGGCGACACGCTGCCCTGCACGGACTAATTTCGGAAGATACGAATCTAGCGAGAAGTTTGGAAATCCTGCCAGTTCCACGCCTGCCCGTTTCGTTAAAACGATACCGAGAATGGTAGATGTTTTGACGGCATCTTCGCCAAAGGTTTCATAGAAATCGCCAACACGAAACAGCAATAATGCATCGGGATACTTAGCCTTGATGGTGGCGTATTGCCGCATCAAGGGGGTATCGGCTGACTTCATTTCAGGTTGTTAATTCGGAATTATTGGATGCACCAAAACGCTCGCTGCGGCTTATGCCCAGCCGACATTATTGGTGATATGCCCTGTGAAAAACAGAAATGCAATACCGATAAGCAACACCACAAAACCGATGGCAAAGGCAAATGCCAACCGCCTATACATCGCTGCGTCTTTCGTCAGTTTGAATTTGCGAAGCAGGTTGAATATCGCGTTTTCGGAACGATAAAACGAGCTTTCATTCTTCACCACATAGTCGAAGGCACCATACTTCATGGTGTTCACCGCGACCTCTATTTTCTCTTGACCGGAGAGCATGATGACCTCGGCATCAGGTGCATCTTTCTTGATTAATTTCAAAACATCCAGCCCATTGATAGCACCTTTGCTGATGCTGTTGAGGTTGAAATCGAGGATCACAATATCCGGTTTTTCGGACAGTGCCATCAGGCATTCTTCGCCAGTGGGGAATATCTTTATTTCAAAGTTCTTGAACTTGGAGAGATGGTCTTTCAGCATCTCCAATTGCATCGGATCGTCATCGACGATAAACAGGGTGTAATCTTTTTTCATTGCTATTTGTTTTTTTATTTGTTGGGGCGAAGATATAAAATTTGTCATTAACAAGTTATTGAGGATCCCCTGCTGGATTTCTTTCCATTTTCTCCTCTTATAATAAGGGTGCGGAGGCTGCGAAGTTTGGTTTTAGCTCCGTCAAAGTTGAAGTTACTAAAACCAAGACTGTTTCCCCTAACTTCAAAGTTGAAGTTACTAAAACCAAGACTGTTTCTCCTAACTTCAAAGTTGAAGTTACTAAAACCAAGACTGTTTCTCCTGACTTCAAAGTTGAAGTTACGAAAACCAAGACTGTTTCCCCTAACTTCAAAGTTGAAGTTACTAAAACCAAGACTGTTTCTCCTGACTTCAAAGTTGACGGAGGTAAAACCAAATTTCTAACACTTAATAGCAAATAAATAATGGCAAATAAGTTAAAATATAGTAGCAACGAATTTTTGAGCAAAACTGCCGAAAGTCGAGACAAAGCTGTGAAGCTGATTACGTACCATCTGGCGAGGGTCAAGGCGTATCACAATTTTTTTGTATTTTTGCACCCACAAAATAATTTTAATTAAAAATAAATGAAAAGCATGAAAAAAATTTACACACTATTATTCGCTTTGATGTTCGTAATGACGATTTCCAAAGCCCAAACCGGCATCACCTGGTCTCCTGCCACGACCGTGAATACGGCATCCAGCGGTAATTACCATCCTCGCCTCGCGATTGATGCGAACAACAATCCGATCGTGCTTTGGGGGCATTCGCAACGTGCCATGTTCTCGCGATGGAATGGCAGTATGTTTACCGCTCCCGTCATGCTGAATACCGCACAAATCAGTGTCTCTTCCGATTATTGGATGGGTCCACAAATCGCATCTAAAGGCGACACAGTGTATGTCGTCGCGAAACGCTATCCCGAAATGCCAGATACCAACAGGCTGTTCATCATGCGGTCATTCAATGGGGGGATGACATTTTCTGCTCCTATCGAGTTTGGATTCATCGGAAGCAATACCTCGCGTTTCCCCACTGTTACTATTGACGACAGCGGCAACCCGGTAGTTGGGTATATGAAATTCGATAGCACGATGAATGGGAATTCTTCGAAATGGGTCGTTACCAAATCCAGTGATTATGGCACCACATTCGGTGCCGATGTTCTTGCCAGTAACTGGGCTGGCGGGGTCGTCTGCGATTGTTGTCCGGGAACGATTATTAATGCCGGGAATAACCGCGTCGCGATGTTATATAGAGATAATACTACTAATATTCGCGATTCGTGGGCGGGGATTTCTAATGATGGCGGAGCGACCTTTACGAATGGATATAATGTGGATGGCAACAATTGGAACCTTACCTCTTGCCCAGGCAGCGGACCTGATGGAGTCGTGGTTGGCGATAGTTTATATTCTGATTTTATGAATGGCGCAAGCGGCATGTACAGAGCGTATCTTAATAAATCATCCATCACGAATATGAACTCTGTTGCGAGCACTTTATTAACCGGCAACATTACGGGCTTGACTGTTCAGAATTATCCTCGCATGGCGAATCATGGAACGGCAGTTGCTGCGACTTGGATTCAGGTGGTTAATGGTATGGCGCAATTGGGGCTACGCTTCACGAGTAATATCAACAACGGGTTCGCCGCTCTTTGGGATACCGTTGCCTCGATGAATATCCGTACCGCCGATGTCGCAGTGGGGAATGGAGTGGTTTATGTTGTATGGGAAAATACATCAGACGGCATGGTTCATTATCGCAAAGGAACTTTCAATCCCTCCACCGTCGGGATCATGGAAAATACGGGGAATAACAGTTTTGATATTTATCCGAATCCAACCAATACTATTTTAAATATTCATTCTTCGGCTATGCTGAATGTAGCGGGGATTATCTCCATTAAAAATGTTCTTGGCGAAGAGGTTTATCATGGTATCATCTCTGAAATGGATACTAAAATTGATGTTTCTAAATTTGTCAACGGGCTTTATTTTTATGAGATAAAAGGAGCGCAAGGAATCTCGACGGGCAAGTTTATGAAGAGTAATTAGGAGATAAGAAATAGTTTAGGTGCAATTAAGAGGGCAGGTGAATACTATATTCATCTGCCCTCTTTCATTATTACTACCTTGAAGATAGTGCATAGTTATTTATACTCCATCGAAATCCTATATTTGCCGCCCCAAATAAGGAAGCAATGGCAAAGAAAAAAGATAAAGACGAACCTAAACCGATTCATCATAAAGTGGAATTACCGCAGAATCTTATCCCCGTAAATGGGATGTATGAGAATTGGTTTTTGGAGTATGCATCGTATGTAATTCTCGAACGTGCCGTTCCTTATATTGATGATGGATTGAAGCCTGTACAGCGGCGTTTGATGCACTCGTTGCATGATTTGGATGATGGCAGATATAACAAAGTTGCCAATGTTATCGGGCATACGATGAAGTATCATCCGCACGGGGATGCCTCTATTGGGGATGCGTTGGTGCAGATGGGTCAGAAGGATTTGTTGATTGATACGCAAGGTAATTGGGGGAATGTTTTTACAGGGGATAATGCCGCTGCGCCGCGATATATCGAAGCACGACTATCTAAGTTTGCTTTGGAAGTTTTATTTAACGACAAAACGACTATCTGGCAATTGTCCTACGATGGTCGGAATCGTGAACCTGTAACGCTTCCGGCTAAGTTTCCTTTGCTGCTTGCGCAAGGTGTTGAAGGAATTGCGGTAGGGCTTGCGTGTAAGATATTGCCACATAATTTTATTGAATTGATAGAAGGTTCTATAGATATTATTCGTGGTAAGACAACGAATATTATGCCCGATTTTATTACCGGTGGCATGGCCGATTTTTCGAAATATAATGAAGGGCTTCGCGGAGGCAAAGTCCGGGTAAGAGCGAAGATTGAGAAGCTCGATAAGAAAACATTAGTCGTACGAGATATTCCTTTTGGGACGACCACGGTATCTGTTATTGATTCTATTCTTACAGCTAATGACAAAGGCAAAATTAAAGTTAAGAAGGTTGAAGATAATACTTCCAACCTTGTAGAAATAGTGATTCATCTGCATCCCGATTCGTCTGAAGATCTTGACCGATCTATAGATGCGCTCTATGCTTTCACCGATTGTGAGGTGTCCATCTCTCCTAACGCCTGCATCATTAAGGATGATAAACCGATGTTCATTACCGTGAATGAAATGCTCAAGATATGTACCGACAATACCGTTCAGTTGCTTAAAAGAGAACTGGAGATTGAACGAGATGAGCTGGAAGAGAACTGGCATTTCTCCTCCTTAGAAAAGATATTTATTGAAAAGAGGATATACCGCGACATCGAAGAATGCGAAACTTGGGAAGCTGTTATTGCCGCTATTGATAAGGGTTTGCGACCTTATCGTAAATTATTGCATCGTGATTATACCGAAGACGATATCGTTGCATTGACCGAGATTAAGATTAAACGCATCTCCAAATTCGATGTAAAGAAAGCTGATGAATATATCAAGGGAATCGAACAGAAGTTATTGGATGTTGAACATAATCTCAATCATCTTAAAGACTATGCGATTACTTGGTATAAGAACCTCTTAAAGAAGTATGGCAAAGGAAGAGAGCGCAAAACGGAGATGACGACCTTCGAGACTATCAATGCTATTGAAGTTGTGGTGGCGAATCAAAAGCTGTATGTGAATCGGGAGGAAGGCTTTGCAGGATTCGGTATGAAAAAGGATGAGTACATATGCGACTGCTCCGACCTTGATGACATCATTGCCTTTTGCAAAGACGGCACTATGCGTGTCGTTAAGGTTGCCGAAAAGGCTTATATAGGGAAGGATGTTATCCACATTGCGATTTTCAGAAAAGGTGATGAAAACACCACCTACAACATGGTTTATCAGGATGGACCTAAAGGAAATATCTACATCAAGAGATTTATCGTGGAGAGCATTACGAGGGAGAAGGAATACAATCTCACCAAAGGAACGAAAGTCTCTAAGGTCCTATATTTCACAGTGAAGCAAGATGCTAATGCAGATATTATTACCATTCATCATAAACCGAAGCCAAGGCTTCGCAACTTAATCTTCGACTTCGATATGAACGATATAGAGGTTCGGGGCAGGAATTCTATTGGTAATATATTGACTCGGAATCCGGTTGCAAAGATAGTCAGGAAGCGAGACCAAACCGGTGTAGGCAGTAGCGTAGAGGTCGAAGAAACGGTTTCTAATACCATGCCTATTGCGCCTGATGACACTCCCTTGATAAAGCCTTCCAAGCAAACCCTTGCTGACCTATTAGACACTAAGACTAAGAAGAAGCAGAAGGATACCGAGGAGGATGATAGTTCCCAGCCGTCATTGTTTTAGATACTAGCTTCCTGATCCATTATGAACCCTGAAAAACAAGTTGACAAAGTCGTATTGGAGCGCAACAGAAACCGTTTGCGCCAAGCCTTAACGATTATCGAAACGTACAATCCCAATAAACCCTTGAACGAATTCCTTCGTGGTTTTTACAACAAGCATAAGAATATGGGAGCTGCCGACAGAAGGAATCTCTCTTCGATAATCTATCAGTACTTCCGGTTGGGGAAGAACTTTATGGACTACGATATTGTTACCAAGCTTGGCATCTCCACTTTCTTATGTAATTCGGAAAGGCTCTCTTTCTTCGAGTTTATGATTGAGGAGTATTCGCCTTTTCATACTATACAACTGACCTTACCCATGGATGAGAAGGTAAAATTAGTTGGTATGCAGTACCCTGACTTCAAGCCAGAGAAACTCTTCCCATTCACTCGATACCTTTCCAAGATCGAGGAGGTAAATGCTTTTATCCTATCCCACTTGAACCAGCCGCGAGTGTGGATTCGTATTCGGGAGGGAAGGCAAGACGAGGTTATTCAAGAATTGAAAGAACTCGCCTATCTTTACGACATTGCCTCGTTCTCGGATGATTGTTTCTCATTCCACAAGCACTACCCGTTGCACGAATGCAAGACTTACCTTCAGGGGTATTTCGAAATTCAGGATGGTGGCTCCCAACGTACCGGCAACTTCATGCAACCCTTACCGAACGAAGTATGGTGGGATGCCTGTGCCGGCTCCGGCGGAAAGAGTTTGATGTTATTAGACAAAGAGCCTTCCATTTCCTTATTCGTTACTGACATTCGGAAGAAGATCATCGAGAACCTCGTAACGCGATTCGAGAAGGTTGGCATCACGAAATACAAAGCCATTACAGCCGATTTAAGCAAGCGGCATCCGATTGACATTCCCTTTGAATTCTTTGATGGTATCATTCTGGATGTTCCCTGTTCCGGCAGCGGAACGTGGGCTGCTACGCCGGAGTTGTTAACGTCCTTTGAGCTGGATACCATTGCCACCCATCATAGTATCCAAACTGCGATAGCACAGCATGTGTTGCCGTATCTCAAGGTCGGGAAGCCTCTGATTTATATCACCTGCTCCGTGTATAAGCAGGAGAACGAGGACGTCGTGAAGTTTCTTTGCGACCACTTCAATATGACCCTCGAGGAATCCCAAATAATAGATGGTTTCAAGTACGGTGCTTCCACGTTTTTTGTCGCGAGGCTGATTAAGAATTAAATAAATTTAAAAAATATTGATGATATGTTAGAGATTAAGAAATCGCAGATACCGAAATCGGGACAAGGGCTGTGGACGAAGGACGATATTAAAAAAGGCGATGTCGTTTGCGAATACATTGGCGACAAGATTACCTGGAAAGAATGCACTCGCCGCAATAACACCCAAGAAAACCACGGGGGATATTACTTCTACATCAATTCGAGGAACTGCGTTGACGCGCAACATGTCCTGGATTCGGAGGGGAGGTACGCGAATGATGCAACCGGTTTCACGCGGGTAGAGGGCTTGCGCAACAACTGCAAATATGAGGTGAGGAAGGGCAAACCGTACATCGTGGCGACGCGGAATATCAAGGCTGGAACCGAAATCTTGGTCAGTTATGGCAAGGGTTATTGGAAAACTTTGGAAGCCGCTTTCAAGAAGCTGGTGGCAGAATAAAGTGGAGTCGAAGTCTTAAACTTAATCCCCGAAATTACTCTTTAGCGAGCCGCTCAAATCGAACGGTTATTACCTGATTCTCTCCTGCGACGATGGTCAATGGGCTTACACTGCGAAGACAGCCTGCCACCTCTCCAATCAAATACAAAGCCCCTGTCTGCGATGTCCATAGGTCTGCAACACCATGCTGGTTGGCGGTTTTCTTAGTCCCTTCTCTCGAAACTTTATTGCGTTCCGTGAGCAAATATCCGATGCGGTACTTGGCTGCTGCGACAATTTTTCCGCCATCTTTATACCTGCCCAGGACTGATATATTGGTCATTACCTTACTTTGTTCATAGACGATGCCCCATTGGCGGCAAGCCTTGCGGAGAGCGGGTTTCTTCTTCTTCCGAAAGAAAAATTCGGTCTGGTCCCACATGGCGATGACGAGGGTAACGCACTTTTTTCTGATGACTTTAAATTCGTCTCTCGCTGTTCGCATTAATTGGTGGCGATTCAGTTTTACCCCGTTCTTCGTTTCGCAATCGGCGAGGAGATCAGCCAATTCCGTTGCGTTATAATCGGTCATTAATCGCAGCCCTCGCAAGGCGAATTGGGGATCTTGAAAGATAATCATCGCGGCAACCAATTGCAGCGCAACCGATGTATCCATATACGGCAGAGCCTCCTTGTGGAGCTTCATCTTGAACAACAACCGGATAGATTTAGGGTAGTATCCGCCCCTGATTTTGAGGTTCACCAACTCGAGGTAACTAATGCAGTAATGCCGCAAAGCATCTTCTGCCGTTTCGAGGCTTTTATTCGCACTGGTAAAGTTCGATTTGGTGAGACGGCGTTGCTTCTGTCCCTCCAAAAATTCGGGATACAAAACGTCTAATGAATCTCGCGTATCGGTATCGTAAGGACAGTCAGGAACAGGAGTTTCTCCCATCATAAAACTGCCTGTATTCATGGCGGCTTGCACTATCGAGTCGCTCGTAACTTGAATTCTGTTTATGCTCATTCGTTCGTTTTTAGGTGGCTATTAATTTCTTTTATTAAATATATAATGGGATAAAAGGGGGTATTAAAAACGGGTAAAAGATAGCAAAATACCGACTTACCTATGACATGTTCTCCAGAGAATATGTCATAGGTAAGTCGCTCTATGACGATTTCTTTGCAGAACTTGTCATAGGGAATTGGGCGTATGACGATTTCTTTGAAGAACACGTCATTGTCCACAAGCTCTACGACAGTTTCTTTGAAGAACACGGCATTGCATCCTGTTCCAATGGCATCATCTTTACAGATCATGGCATCCTTACGGAGAGTATTTGCAAGATTCATTCTGTTTTTCATCCCCGCAAAGAAAGCAAAAGCAGGGGTGATAAGGAATTCGGCATCTTATTTTAACAGAATAACAGCCTCCGGATGGATGTTGTTATTTTATTAAATAGCTATCTTATGCTCCCAAAAAATGGTGATAAGGAATTGTAATGTTATAAAGAATTCTTTGCAACTATTTGCATAATCGGAAAATAGTTTGTAATTTTACATCACGATTTTACCACACCCCTTTACCCCACTATTAAATACCGAATGAAAACTGAGAAAACCGCTGAACAAGTAAGTATCCCGAAAAATGATGGTTGCATTGCGGGCAGCCGTGTTGTAATTTTGCATCCGGATAAAATAAATCCCCTTAAACAGATTAATAATAATAATTCTAAAACAAATTAAATGATGAGAAAAGTAGTAACCCTCTTGATGCTGTTCGCCATAATGGGCTTGAGCAAAGGCATCGCACAAACAGTAGATGCGGCAATGATTTCCCTGTACCCAGCCACAGGAACGCCGCAGTCTTTCGGGCTGACCAACACCGGCATAACGATTTCCGGTGAGCTTCAAAACAACGGCGTGAATAACATCACGACCTGCGTTATCAAGTGTTCGGACGGCATCACCACCACGTCCTACACATTTAATGGTAACATCGCGGTGGGAGATTCCGCCCCCTTCACGATGAGTGCTCCTTATGTATTGCCTGCCTCGGCAATGCTGAACAATGTAAAGGTTTGGGTGGAGTTGCAAGGCGACCAAGCCCACGGTAACGACACCCTGCGAACCGTATTGACCAGTGCCTTATTCATCCCGAATCATAAGGTTACTTTTGAAGAGGTGGGCAGTATCGCTTTAGGTTTTGAGCCACGCGGCATCGTCTATATGGATTCGATGCGGATGATTCACCCAAGTACCACCGAGCTGATTAATGTGCATGATGCCTCTAATACCTCGGACCCTATGGGGAACCAAGTGTATTCTGCCGGTGTACAGAGTTTCCCTAACTTCTCCGGATTCCCTTCTATTGAAGTTGACAGGAAGGTGATTGATGATCCTTCGCAAATTGTTCAGGAGTACGATGCACATATCGGTGATTTTGGAGTTGCTGACATAGGAGTCAGTCCCTCATACAATGCCCAAACGCATGTTATCACCGTGATAGCGAATGTACACTTTGCCGCTCCTATTAATCCTAATAACGGCACCTACAGGCTCGCCCTCGTGCTAACTGAAGACGGTGTGCATGGGACGACTGCCGCATATAATCTGCATAACTATTATAGTTTCCAGAGTCAGAACCAATACTTACCGCCAGGAGGCAGTGGGTATGACTTCCAATCCCTCCCGAATCCGATTCTTGCCGCTAATATTCATTACGATATGGTGGCTCGGAAGATAAAAGGAGCTTACATCGGGTCGCCAAGCAGTTTGCCACAGACTATTACCGCAAACGGCAGTTATCAGTTCACCTTCGTAGATACTATTCCCACTTCCCAGAACCCTGCCAACATGCACGCCATCGTTTTATTAATTAATACCGCGACGGGTATGGTGATGAATGCGAATGATGGACCTGTCAGCGGATGCAATGTCGCAAATGTAGTCATTACCCCCACTGGGAATACCACGGGTTGCAATTTGGATACGGTTAGTTTGAGTACGGGGAGTTACAGTCATTATATCTGGAGCAATGGTTCCACAGGGCAGTCCACGGGTTACTTGCTGGTGCAGCAAACTACGACCTATTTTGTAACCGTTACCGATTCTAATAACTGTACCGGCACTGTCTCCATCACCATTACCGTAAACCATGTGCCCCCACAACCTGGTTTCATGCAAGGCGACACTTCCGTATGCCCTAATTCTCAACAGACGTACTCCATCTCCCCTGTTTCAGGAGCTAATTATTATCAATGGACGCTGCCAAGCGGTTGGTCAGGGACTTCTGCTGGAACATCCATCACTGTTACCGTAGGGAATCAAGGAGGATATGTAAGGGTAGTAGCTGTGGACAGTTGCGGGATCAGTCTTGCCAGCGTGAGACATGTCAGTATCTTAACGGGAAGCGTAACCATCAGTGGGAACACCTTTCCTGCCGTCTGCGGACCGAATGGTGCTGCCTTGGTGCATATTGTTTCCGGCTTGGGACCGTTTACTTATACATGGAGTCCGATTACTAACTCTAATGCAACGGTTACCGGATTAGATGCCGGGAATTATACCTGCACCGTAGCAGGTGCTAACGGATGCACCGCCACCATCATCTTAACCGTAACAGGAACTGGAGTACCTGCCCAGCCCGGTATCATTTCAGGACCAGGAACTGTATGTGCCAATAGCCAGCAAACCTATTCTATAGCCCCTGTTGCGGGAGCTACGAGCTACACCTGGTCCTTGCCAAACGGTTGGACAGGAGTCTCCAACTCCACTGCTATTGTCGTTACAACCGGCACCATAGGAGGAGTGATTACCGTTACCGCTAATGATAGTTGTGGCAGTAGCCCTGCACAACTCTTGCAGGTTACCGTAGGTGGGAGTGTAAACCCGACCATCTTTGCCACCGATACGGTAATTTGTCAAGGAGACTCGGTTACCTTGTATGTTAATGCCGCAGTTACTTATCTTTGGAGTAATGGAGCAACCACGCAGTTTACACAAGTCTATACTGGAGGAACTTATACTGTTACCGCCTCCGGGTCTAATGGTTGTACAGGCACGGACACACAAGTTATCTCGATAGGTCAAGGTCCTAATGTTCAGGTTACTGCCGGTGGACCAACGGAATTCTGTCAGGGAGGAAGTGTTACTTTGACTGCCTTTGGAGGAGTTTATTATTCCTGGTCAACGGGTGCCACTACAGCTTCCATTACCGTATCATCCACTGGATACTATCAAGTAGTTGCCACGGATTTCTCTGGATGCAGCGGAATGTCTGTTCCTGTCTTCGTAATGGCGTATCAAAACCCCTCGCCCACTATTGGGGCTAACGGACCTACTACCTTCTGTTCCGGTGGCAACTTAACCCTTTCTTCAATGGGTACTTATACCTTATACAATTGGAGCACTGGGGCTACCACCCATGACATAGTCGTCAATGCCACTGGAGTTTATATGCTTACTGTTACCGATGCGAATGGGTGTACAGGCATGGATTCTATAGCTGTCTCGACTTCTGTAATATTAACTCCTACTATTACTCCTAATGGTAATACTACCTTCTGCCAAGGAGGGTCTGTGGTATTGAATGTCGGCTCTTACCTGACCTACAATTGGAGCAATAATACTTCGCAGTCTTTTATCTCTGTCAATAGTTCCGGGATTTATTCCGTAACGGTTTCTGATAATACAGGATGTACCGGTACTGCCTCTATTACCATTACTGTTAATCCCAACCCAATAGATACTATTACTACTAATGGTCCAACTACCTTCTGTCAGGGAGGTTCGGTAGTGCTTAATGCAGGAGGAGGATATACATCTTATCATTGGAGCACACAAAATGGCGCTACAACCCAAACCGTGACCATTACCCAAACAGGGAACTACAGAGTAACCGTTACTAATAGTTTCGGTTGTACTGGGACGGCTTCTCAATTGGTTAATGTCAATCAGAATCCTTCTCCTATTATTACTCCAAGCGATACTACAACATTTTGTGCTGGCGGTTCTGTTATCTTGAATACCGGAATCTTTTCTTCCTATTCATGGAGCACGGGAAGCACAAATCAATCTATAACTGTTACCACTACCGGTACCTACATCGTTACGGTTACAAATAGTAGTGGTTGTACAGGATTGGCTTATATGCAGGTTACTGTCAATGCGAATCCGAACCCGAGCATTATTGCAAATGGTGCGACTATTTTCTGTCAAGGCGGTTCGGTGATGTTGGATGCTGGTTTATTCGCTTCTTATCATTGGAGCACCAATGCCACTACCCAAACAATTACCGTTACTGCTTCCGGTAATTATATGGTTACGGTTACCAATGGTAGCGGGTGTACAGCGACTGCATCGCAATCGGTAACTGCGAATCAAAACCCTACTCCGAATATTGTTGCAAATGGTCTTACCACTTTCTGTAGCGGAAGCTCGGTAACGCTTGATGCAGGTACTTGGGTTTCCTATCATTGGAATAACAATGCAACTTCTGAAACCATCACTGTATCTGCAACGGGGGCTTATGTGGTTACTATAACAGATATTAATGGTTGTATCGGAATTGCTTCGCAAACGGTTACTGTGTATTCCAATCCCACCCCAACCATTACTGGAGCAGCAAGTATTTGCGATGGCAACTCCACGACCTTAAATGCCGGAACTTTTACTTCTTATAACTGGAGTAATCAAGCCACAACCGGAACAATTACCGCTTCTTCATCAGGTACTTATTCTGTAACGGTTACTGATAATTTGGGATGCACAGGCATAGCTTCGACAGTGGTTACTGTTCATACAAACCCGACTCCAACCGTTACTGCTAATGGTCCGACAACATTCTGTGATGGTGGTTCGGTGCTGTTGAATGCTGGTTCTTTTGCCTCCTATAGCTGGAGCAATGGTGCTACATCGTCTTCAATCTCTGCCACTACCAGCGGAACATTCATGGTTACTGTAACTGATGGAAATGGTTGTACTGGTATCGCCTCGATTGGGGTAACTGTCAATCCTTCGCCATCCCCTATCATCACTGCGAATGGACCTACTACTTTCTGCGATGGCGGTTCGGTTACTTTGGATGCAGGGAATTGGGGAGCGTACATGTGGAACACTGGAAGCACGACCGAATCTATCACCGTATTCGGCTCGCAACCGTATTGCGTTTCGGTTACTGATGCCAATGGCTGCATAGGAAGTACCTGCCAGTTTGTTCAGGTATTTACCCATCCTATTCCTGTTATTATTCCGAATGGACCTACGACCTTCTGTACTGGTGGCTCGGTTACTTTGAATGCAGGTACTTATCCATCCTACCTTTGGAATACTGGGGCTACGACTTCTTCTATTACGACCTCCACAACCGGAATTTATACCGTAACGGTTATTAATGGTAACAACTGTACTGCCTCTGCTTCCATCTCTGTTACTTCCCATGCAAGCCCTAATGCCGTGATTACTGCAAATGGTCCTACGAACTTCTGCCAAGGCGGAATGGTTACGTTGGATGCCGGATTATATACCGCGTATCATTGGATGAATTCACAAACTACTGAATCCATCCTCGTCCTTTCATCGGGAACTTATATGGTAACGGTTACGGGAAATAACGGTTGTACTGGCACTGCATCGCAGGTGGTTACCGTTACTCCGTTTATTGTCCCTACCATCTTTGCGAATGGTCCTACCCAGTTCTGTGGTAACAACACGGTTACATTAGATGCGGGTGTGTACAACACTTATCATTGGAGTACGGGAGCGACTACGGAGACCATCACGACCTCCACCAGTGGCTCGTATCTCGTTACCGTTTCTAACGGAGGAAATTGTTCCGGAACAGCGCAAAGAACCATCACATCCTACAATGCTCCGGTGCCTAATATATTAGTTACGCATCTCAACAATCTTTGTGGTGGCGGCTATGCGATGCTTACTGTCGGGGCTACGTTTCCGAGTTATAACTGGAGCGATGGTGCCATTACCCAAGCCGATTCGGTGAATGCAAACGGAATTTATACCGTTACCGTTACGAGTACGAATGGATGTACCGGAACGGCTTCAACGACCATCACCGGATCTTGCGCCATCCCGAATATTGCTGCCACGCCGACCACCAATATCGGTGCCACGTATGCGATGGGAAATTGGATTCAGCCCTCTTGCTATGTCGGATATACAGTTCGTATCAGCGTCCATAATGCCAATGTTTGGGTGTCCCATACCATCCTCCCGAATAACCATTATACCTTCTCGCAACTGATGCACAATACTATGTACGACTGGGAAGTGCAGACCAATTGCAATGCCTCGCAGACCAGTGTCTCCGGCTTTAGTGCGCCGCAAACATTTACTACTTTAGCGAGGTTGGAAGGCGATGGCGCATCCGAAATTAGTGCCTTCAACGTCTATCCAAATCCTGCGACAGACCAGGCGACGATTGTGTTTTCATCTGATAAAGAAGAAGCTTACACGATTCGTTTGACGGATATTACCGGAAGAGAAGTGTGGTCGGCAACCAATAATTCTGTGATAGGCGATAACCAATTCCAGATGAATCTTTCAGGAATATCGAAAGGCGTTTATATGGTTCATCTTGCCAAAGGCGATGCCGTGATGAAGACGAAAATAGTGGTGCAATAAATCATTAAATAGTAACAACCAAAAAGCCCCCCGTGATCTGGAATTATTGGGATCATCGGGGGGCTTTTTATTTGATGATAGGAACAACAAATTTCTACTAAAACTGATACCAAAAACGACATAAAAAAGATTAAAAATAACAACATGGAAAAACTGAACATAGAGGAGCGAAAGATTATAAAGATACTACTAAAGCACCTGATGGCTTTGAAGAATGAAAATGCGTTCCTGAAAAATAATATCTCCTTATTTCAATCTGAAGTTGATATTGCTGAAACCGACCTTGGGGGTAAAAAGTTGTATGGAGGCAAAGTAAAAGATGACCTTGGGGGAATACAGTTGAATAGTGACATCCTAAATGATAACCTTGGGGGAATACAGTTGAATAAGGGCATACCAAAAGATGACCTTGGGGGAATACAGTTGAATAAAGGCATACCAAAGGATGACCTTGGGGTAATACAGTTGAATAAAGGCATACCAAAGGATGACCTTGGGGTAATACAATTAAATAAGGGCATACCAAAAGATGACCTTGGGGTAATACAGTTGAAAACGGGCATTTCAGAAAATAACCTTGGGGGTATTCCTGTTACAGAAGCCCTGTCAAAATTAATTACCGATGGTAACGGAAGCGATTTGCTATACAAAATTTTCGAGAAAGGGCTTCGTAATGCTTTAGAAGATTACATCAAAAATGGAGATGGACAAAACACGTTATATAACTTCTACAACGATTTTGAGGATGCCGTAAATGAACAAAATTCGGCTGCTGCGAAAATTAAGGAAGCGGCATCCAATGCGCGATTGGAGGATACGCATTCCCTTCCTGCACAATTAAATTCTGATAAAGATTCCATCATAAATTTTAGCAGTAAATTGAAGGGAACATTGGCACGCCGTGCTGATAGGGATTCCTTTAAAACTGTTGCTAAAGAATTGCTGCTTTTGCATAATGCAGGTAAGGCAACAAGTTCTGAATTGCGCGGTTTTAGCGGGCTTTCGGTAAAAGGATTTGAGAAACATTTGCAAAAGATGCTGCACTATAATTTGGTAAAAAAACAGCCACCATCGAACTATGTATTGACCGAAAAATCGAAGCATATTTTGCTGGAATTATTCGGGAAAGAAAACACAAAATAACGAGCCTCGGCAACGATGCTTTACCCTAATATTATAAAAGAAAAAAAGGATGATAGTATCTCTATCATCCTCTACTTTTCTTGGTGGAGCTGGAGGGATTTGAACCCTCGTCCAGACAAGGAATATATTAGCTTTCTACATGTTTAGCGGCACTTTGATTTTCGAGTTGCAACCAGCCTGACGCCAGCCGGGTTACAACCTTATTCCCTTTGTTTCGCCTCTACGCCAGGACCTCGTAGAAACTATCCCGAACTAACGACACCCCGTTGGAAAAGCCGTCAGAAAAAACCTCTCCGAGATGATCAGCTTCTTAAGCTTGGCTTAAGCTGCTAATGCGTAATTATTTTCGCCAGTTATGGCTGTGAAAGTTGATTTTAAAGAGCCATACTCCCAACGCTCTACATGCTTACCAATCTATCGCGCCTGCTGTCAATTCCTGTCAGCCCCGATCTTTTTAACACTGCAAAATTATAAAAAAATCGTGAACTCCTTAAATGCTTCTTGTTAAGCCAATAAAATTTGGAAAAAATAGAGTAGGGGGGAGGTAAACACTTGTTCTAAAAATACGCCCTCAACTGCACACTGCCGGTATGCACAGCACTTGTCGTCTCCGATTTTCGACCGTCATAATTCAAGCTCAATTGCATATTCCCTGAAAGATTTCTTTGTAGATTTA
The DNA here is from genome assembly GCA_903844645.1 of uncultured Bacteroidota bacterium. GTDB lineage: Bacteria > Bacteroidota > Bacteroidia > AKYH767-A > JABDAW01 > JABDAW01. Next base: position 5,102 of record CAIMUP010000007.1, on the reverse strand, counting down.
GTCCCCAGGTCAGGTTCGTTCCATTGTGCAAACCATCTAACATTACAAAAGCAAGCTGTGTATTTTCAGGAGCATTATAATTGAACTTAACATAGTTGAATTTAGCAGTTAATATTCCTTTCGTTGTCGAACTGTATTTAATCTCTGTACCGATGTTATTTTCAACCGCCTTCTCCCCTCCCAATGCCGGATCATTATCCTTTTTAATATAAGAATAACTCAGACTCGTCCTGAATGATACACCCGGCTGGTAGCTGATTTTAGAAGTTGCTTCCTTATAAATGAAATTGTAATCGGAGATAGAAAAGAAGTCCGATAAACTTCGTTTCGTTCCATCTTTTAATGAAAGGTTCAAGCCGATAACTCTCGATAAATTCCAACGAGCATTGATAGCATTTTCGGTCGTCGTCCGTGAATCATAACCATTGGAAAGCAGGCTTTTGTTTCTTGTATCAGAGATTGTATAATCAATCCCCCAACTCGAACTCGTCTTGTTAAAATAAATGCTGTTACGCGCCGAAACATTGGTAGAAATCAAAGAAGAATCCGTGATGATATTTTCAAAAGGATTGAACAAGGATTTAAGATTATTATTAGTCGTTTTGCGATCAGTAGAGTAAGTTGCATTGTCAGAGAAACGACCGATGAACTTCTTGATGCCGGTAGTTTTATTCCCGAAAGCCGCAGCAGGATTGAGGAATATGCTCTCGTTAAAACGATTGGTATAATCTTTCACATAAACATTGGTGGGAGTATAAACCCTTATAAATGTTGCCTGATCGGGGAACTGAGCAACCGCAAATTCATTGAGATCCTGCACACCATTTCCATTCAAATCGCCAAGGTATTGATACACGCCTTTGCCCGGCTGCACCTGCACATAGACATACTGCTGCTTCTGTTCCTGCCCCGTTCCTATTTCATAAAACGTTGTAGAAGTCATCAATCGATTAAGTATGTTGAAACTATATTCCATTCGATTCAACAAAGATTCAGTAGGCTTTTGAAATGATAACGTTGAATCAATTATCGTCAATGTTCGATAGGTTGTGCTGATGCTAAATCTATTGTTTGGATTCTTTAATAATTCAAGAGAAAAGTCTGCATTCCTTGCTTTGGTTGATTGCTTGAAACTCAAGCCCCACGTGCCATAATCATACCTTTCACCATAATCAATCCTGAATTTATTCTTAGTAGTATCAGGGTTCGTAACATAAACCATCCATTGATTATAACGATAGCTGTTACTCGACAAAAAATTACTATCAGCAGCTTTGAACTTATTGTTTTCCTCATCTTCAGAGACGCCAATCATAATAGATTTAAACGATTTTGAAAGATCAACTTTCTGCCGAAGAAAAGTAGATGGATTAACAGTTCCCGAAGCATCCAGTAGACTGACATTCGATAACAATCGGAACCTTTTCCAGTTAAGATTAGTACTAATAGTATTCATCATATCTTTGTATTCACTGGCTTTCAGATAAGTTTTAAAATCATAATTAATACTTCCGGTCTTGGGATTAATCAAAGACAAACTAACTCCTGCAAGATGATCATCTGCCTTAATAGTATCGGTTGATGGGATGTTCCAATCCCTTTCAAATTCAGTGGGACGATAACGTTCTATGGGCTTGAAATCCTTAGTAGTTTCTTCATATTTGATACCAGAAATAAGTTTCCAGCCAGCAGAATCTTTATCCAGTTTTTGCACATTCTCAAAGCCAATTTTGATTGCCTCTCCAACATCATTCTGCTTACCAGTTTTAGAAAATAAATTAACATCATTATTACTCAATGCTCCCTCGAAATTCATCTTGGTATTCTTTGAGAAAGCATAGTCACCACCCAATGTAAACAGCTGTTGTTTCTTTGGAGTGACCAACAATTCAACAGGCTCGTAATTCCCTTGTGGCACGCCATTTACAGGCGCAATCCATGTATAAACATTTCCATTTGCGGTGCTATTAATCGGAACATAATTGCCATTACCATTCCCTACATTGGAGAAGCCTAATTGATATTTCGCACTGTCACGATGCGTACTATAAACATAAATTCCTGAATAAAGAACAGAGCCAATTAGCGTATCAATTTTCTTATATAAAATCTTTGTAGAATCATACGTAACGACTGCAACAGCGGGATAAACGGCATGCTGCACATCATTACCAATACCTGATAAAAATTGTTGCTGTGCCGAATCCAAACTCTGCAACAACGGCTGACTTTTACTATCCTGTTCAGAGTATGCATTGAAACGAATCTTGAAGTTATCCTTTGCATATTCCGTGTTAGCAAAAAGCATGGATCGAGCAAAGTAATTATTAGAATATTGATACTCGATAACCAACCGAGAATCCTTTGTTATCAACCGTTTCGGCATGAAGGTAACCTCTCCGGTGTTGTAATCTATGATATAATCATTGTCCTGTCCACGCTGCATTAATTGCCCATCAATAAAGACTTTTTCAGAGCCGGAAAGTACTATAATATATAACTCGTTGTTGCTTCCTTTTAGTTTATAAGGACCTTGATTCCCTTCAATTCCCTGTATCGTATTCCTTGCAAAGATCCCCTTCGAAATGGCAGCACTGGCGCCTACTTTCATGATGCCGGCATGTTTATTATTCGTAGTATCTTCCAGATAAAATTCATCGGTAAAGATACCGCCTTGTGCCTTTTTATAGAAATTCATGAAGTAACTATCGGGTCTTTTCAATTCAAAGTCGCCGGCAATCAACTTCGCTTTGTTGCGAGAGATTTGAATAAAAACTTTATCGAAATCCTGTATCTGTTTCGTGTTTCCTTCAGGCTGGATGGGGATATTCTGATCGGTGATGGAGGCAAGTATCTCCACATTATCGCCCAGTTTTCCGGCAAGTTGAAGATTAAGATTCGAGTTCACAACCAAGTCCTGATTGTTACCAAAAGTCACGCCCCGCGAAATACTTCCCGTCTTATTCAAGCCCTGAAACTGGAACAAATCAGCCTTCCCCGTCTCGCTGGAATAGGCGAAAGGATTGACGTTTCCATAAATATCCTTCTGAATCCGATGCACATCTTTATGCTGATAAGTTTGGTTCAGCAAGTAGGGAAACATCCGATAAGTAAGCCGCACACTATCCTCCGAAATCGCTCGATAAGCCTCCGAATTCTTCTTCCAAATCAAGCGAGCATCCTCATAAGAAATCATATAAGCAGAGGTATCAATATTCTTTCCATTAGCTATTAAATAAAGTGAATTCGGAATGCTGCTCAAGGTATCGAAAGCCACGGTATCAGCCTTAACTGTGATATACTTCTGACGGATATTACTGACCCATTGTGCATTAGATTCAGAAGAATAAATTAACAGAAAGAGGAATATCAAACCCCTAATTATAAAGCCCAAATTCTTATTACACAAAACCTTATTCGCTATCATTATTTTCAAATCCAATTCCGCAAATGTACATTCATTACCGTACTTAAACGAAAAAAAGAAGATTTGGTATCGGTATAAGGATATGAATTAGTATCGTTTTGTTGTAGTCCGCAAGGGCGGAACTATCACAAAACGAGGAAAGAAATGAAAACCGGAAGGTGCGTTTCAGTCCCGCTCGAGTGGGATATGGTTTTATTTCTAAAGATTAATTTAAGATGATAAACTTGGAAGATGATTAATGCCCACGATCCCCTTTCAGATGTTATGGTCATTATAATTTATCAATTAATCTACCCAAGGCGGCTTTAAATCTTGGAACATGAGTACATACTCTTGGGTCCATAATGTCACCGCCAAAGCCTGATTCTTCATTGGATGCTGTTTCCAATATCTTTATTAACTCTGGCTTTAATTCTATTGGATTAAAACTGCTTAGAGAAAATACACACATTACTTGTACAAAACCTGTTCTACTGGTATCAGAAATTACATTAAGCAATTCATCTTTACATTCTTTTGTGTTATATGAAATCAATGCTCTTGCGCCAGACATCTGGTTATGAAAATTTGATGTGTCATGAAGAAAGGGAATTATTTTTGAATAATATCCTGTCAAGCGAAGGTGATATATGCATTCAAGAGCAACATGTTGGCAGAAAAATAAATCTCTGGTTTCAGTTTGAGTATTTGCAGGTTCCTTAGAAAGATATTTGTTGATAAAATCTTCTATATATTTCTTATCATAAGCAAGATTATGGTAATTATTAAAAATTGCAATCATTGTTTTTTCATAAATCTCAGGGGAAATAATAACTTGATGATAGCTATGACGATATGTGGCATAAACCTGTTTATCATTAACTTTTGCAAAGCCAGATGTTGGCGTAGAAATGCAATATTCACCTTCCTTATTTTTCTTTAGAAAGAAATAATATTCTTTAGATTCAGTAAAATGAAACTCTGGACCATGACCTGCTGAAGTACTGCATAAATGAAGCAAGTAATAATTTTTAATTTTAATATCTCCCTTAATAATAGTACCAGCCAAGGTTTTTAACACCTTTATTTTTACACCATCATTTTTATCCGATGAATTAACCTTAGCATAAATAAAACAATCAGCCTCCTTAATAATTTGATCTTGCCATGGCTCATCCCATGTTGTGCAAAATCCGAATTTACTGATAGATAAAATTGTAAAAATTAAAATTGTTTTTCTCATAATAATTTCTTTGATTTATTGCATTGTTATAGATGTCAAAAGATAGATATTCTTTTAAGTTTTGATTAAAGATTTACAAATTCCTTCAAGTTGCAAAACTACATAAAAATCCGTAATAAATCCTACATAAAATAATAAATACCCCCTCTATCCCCTCTACCCACGCCACTTTCCACACTTTTTGGGAGAATGGTTTTAGGGAGAAAATAAAAAAAACGAGACCAAAAGTGTCATTTTACGTTGCTTCAATGTCATTTTACGTTGCTTCGATGACATTTTACGTTGCTTCGATGACAAGTTAGCTTCCTTCGGTGACAAGTTAGCTTCCTTCAATGACAGGTTAGCTTCCTTCAATGACAAGTTAGCTTCCTTCAATGACAGGTTAGCTTCCTTCATTGACAGGTTACGTTCCTTCGATGACATGTTACGTTGCTTCAATGACATTGTTGGTCT
>CAIMUP010000006.1 GCA_903844645.1 uncultured Bacteroidota bacterium | reverse complement strand
TAGAACCTTGCAGTTCTGTCGTGGAACCTTGCAGTTCTGTCGTGGAACCTTGCAGTTCTGTCGTGGAACCTTGCAGTTCTGTCGTGGAACCTTGCAGTTCTGTCGTGGAACCTTGCAGTTCTGTCGTAGAACCTTACAGTTCTGTCGTAGAACCTGCTGGGTTTCGCTTAATAATCGCTCCGAGGATTAATAAAAGGACTGCCGCCACAGCAATCATAGCAGCTATTATTCCAAGATAATCGCCGTGCTTGGCATAGAAAGTGAGGTCGGTATTGGCATTGATGTTTGCTTTGATTACAGCGGCTTCCCAATAGGTGGTGGGGAGAATAAAATCTCCTCTTTGATTGATAAAACAAGAGATACCGGTGTTCGCGGAACGGGCAATACTTCTGCGGAATTCTATAGCTGCCAACCGTCCGTATGCACAATGCTGAATATGTCCTGGAGTATCGTGCCACCAACCGTCATTGGTAATAATAAATAAGAGATTGGCTCCCTTCCGAACCCATTCCGAGAGGAAATCGCCATAGATGCTTTCGTAACAGATGGCGGTGCCGATCTTGTTTTTGGAATTGATGGAATTAAAGATGGTACGGTCTTTCTGCGTGCCGTAACTGCTGGCTGTGCCGTTTAATTCGACAGCGAATCTGCCGAGGAAACTGAAGACCTTCGGGTACGGCATCATCTCTGCGCCGGGGACTAATTTCGATTTGTGGTATAGTTGGATTCTCCCCGTGTTATCTATCTGGAAGGAGGCGTTGTAGTCGTCAATAAACGAGGTAGCAGTGGCATCCGATTTGCGAGCCGTAATGGGAATGGTATCTCCGAGTTTGAATCTCTTTTGGGAGGACATGCCGCATACGAAATTCAGTTTGGGAAACGGTTTCATGAACTTTTTGATCGTCTGGATACTCGGTGAACTCTCAAGGAATTCCTCCCAGATAGCCTCTGCCAAGGCAGTTTCGGGGAATACCACATAATCGGTATTGGTATCAACCTGCTGCTTCGCGAGGGCAAGCATCTTATCCAATTGCTCGGCGTCGTTGCCAGAGAATTTTTCGTTGTATGGATCAATATTCGGTTGCACTATTACGACATTCACCGGGGCTTTCGTTTCCTTAAAGCTGTTATAAATTAATAACGAAACCTCCATCGGAATAACGATAAACGCCAGGATTACGACCGTTCGTTTCTTCCAGTAAAATGGGCGGTTGTAAAGAATGTTTTTTATCAAATTATAGATTAAGATATTCACCACCCATACCCACACCGAGCCGCCCAAGACACCGGTGTATTCATACCATTGCATCCACGAGGGAAAACTGGCAAAACTGAAACCCAACGTGAGCCAGGGCCAGCTTAACTCCCAGTGCAGGTGCAGATATTCAAACGCGATCCAATAAATAACGAGAGCGATATTCCCAATCGTAGCCCCACATCGTTTCTTCGTGAAATAAGCGAATTGAAACACGATAGCCATGAACAAAGTATTGAATCCGAAGGCGGCAACTGAGCCCCATTGTGAAGAATAATAAACCCACCAGGTCGCCCCGATATTCCAAATTAACAGGGAGAAGAAAACGATGCCGAACGACCGTAGCCCCTTTCGTTTTTTATCATCATGAAAGATAAAATCGAGGACTAACAGCAGCGGAACAAAGCCCACAAATACCAGCGGCGCAAACAAAGACGGACTCCAGGCAGCGGTTAATAAAAGCCCGGTGAGTACGGCAAAAAACAACTTGCCAAAAGGCTTGCGAAGGATGGTCATGTGAAGCATTTTGCATCGAACGATCAATGCAAAGATTCAAAGTGTTGTGGAATTACTTCTTTTCAGGCGTAAATTTCGCCGTGCCCCAACTGAAAACGCTGTAATTCTTGAAGCGCAACGTCTCGCTGAACGGCAATTTCTTCCCGCCATGTGCCTGATCTTTAAAATTATTCTTCTCATTATATCCCAAATCTTCCGCGCCCTCGCCTTTGATGATAAATTTCCCTTTCGTGAACGGAATTTTATCAAAATAAACGAGGTAAGGCGGCAGTTTTATCTCCATTGTATCAATCACGTGGACGATACATATCCCCGGGTTTCCCTCGCTGTAATTATTATATACAAAACACTGGCAAGCCCCGTCGAATCGGTAATCCACAGCCTCCCCGGTCTTCTCCGTTTTCTTCCCTTTCTCCGAAAGAATCTGGAATTCTTTAGCCTTGACGGAGTCCACAATCTTATCCTTAAAAGTTAATTTAAAGGCAACGATATTATCAGCGTTGTTTTGAGCAAAAACGGTACACACGATGCTCAAAAGGGCAAAAAAGATGGTTATTTTTTTCATACTATGTAATTAATGATTAGACTGCAAATATATAAAACTAAAAGGATATGATTTTCGGTTATGAGGGATAAAAATTTCATTAACCATGAAAGAGATTTCCTGAACCAAACCTGATATTTCCTGAACCAAACCTGATATTTCCTGAACCAAACCCGAGATTTCCTGAACCAAACCTGATATTTCCTGAACCAAACCCGATATTTCCTGAACCAAACCCGAGATTTCCTGAGCCAAACCTAATATTTCCTGAGTCGAACCCGAGATTTCCTGAGTCGAAATTTTTCTTTTCTCCAGCGAAAAAGCGGTTTGGTTCAGGAAATAGGGAATTAATATGGGAGTATTTTATGATCCTTTATCCCTAACAAATCATCCTTGAATCACTCCTCAAATAGGATGCTGGATTCCAAAAATTTCTTGTATCAAACTTGGAATTTCTTGTATCAAAACAGAGATTTCTTGTATCAAACCTCAAATTTCTTGTATCAAAACCGAGATTTCTTGTATCAAAACTCAAATTTCTTGTATCAGAATCGAGATTTCTTGTATCAAACCTCATCTTCCCTCCAGCGAAAAACGAGTTTGATACAAGAAATTCTGGGCTTGACACAAGAAATTAAATACCTAATCCCATACCTCGATTCATTGTTTAAGGATGCCTTCTTTTTTTCCCTTCAAAGAAATACTTTTGCGCCGTAATTAATGTATTAAAATCCTTAAAAAAACAGAACATGAGATATATTCTTTCGTATCGAAATCCGAGCCAGCATTTGCTGGATATTGAGGTGGTGATTCCTGGTATTAATTCTAAAAAACTGGTGGTGAATCTGCCGATTTGGCGACCGGGCCGGTACGAGGAGGGCAACTTTGCGAAGAATATTCGCGGCTTCGAGGTGGTGGATGCCAAGGGGAAACCGCTGCCGTTTAAGAAGGTGCAGAGCCATCAATGGGAAATCGAAACGAGGGGCGAAAAGGAGGTGCGTATTCGGTATAAATATTACTGCACGCGCCTTGATGCGGGCGGCTGTTGGGTGGATGAGGAGCAGTTTTACGTGAATCCGATTCACTGCTTTATTTATGTCGAAGGTTGGGAGGCAAAACCGGTTTCGGTGGAGCTGATTATTCCGAAGAATTACACGATTGCTTGCGGCTTGGCGGTGGAAAAAGGGAATGTTATCAGGGCTGCGGATTATCATACTATGGTTGATTCGCCGATCCTCGCGAGTGCGACGATGCAGCATAATTTTTATGAGAATCATGGCATCAAATTTCACATTTGGTTTCAAGGTTCATGCCACCCTGATTGGGATCGGATTCTTCGCGATTTCAAGGGCTTCACCGATGCCGAGATTGCGTTCTTCGGGACCTTGCCGGCGAAGGAATATCACTTTATGTATCAGCTATTGCCCTATGAATTTCATCATGGCGTGGAACATACGGCTTCCACGGTTATCGCGATGGGACCGGGCTACCTGTTGAACGAACGGATGTACGATGATTTCCTCGGCATTAGCTGCCATGAGCTTTTTCATGCCTGGAATGTGAAGACGATACGCCCTATGGAGATGGTTCCGTACCGATATTCGGAGAAGAATTACTCGAGGCTGGGCTATGTTTACGAAGGGATCACGACCTATTACGGAAACCTGATTCTATATAGGAGCAAGGGCTTCGATGCGGCGCAATATTTTCGCACTTTGGATGATCGGATTCAGAAACATTACCATAATTACGGACGCTTTAACCAGTCTGTTGGCGATGCCTCCTTCGATACTTGGCTCGATGGATATGTGGATGGGATTCCGCATCGGAAAACGAATATTTATACCGAGGGATGCATCGTTTCGCTCCTGTTGGATCTGACGATTCGCATGGAAACAAAGGATGCGAAATCGTTGGACGACGTAATGCGCAAATTGTATCACGATGCTTGTAAAAAGGGTTATAAAGGCTTCAGCGAAGCGGATTTATTAGAGGCTGTGGAAGATGTTGCGGGGTGTTCTTATCAAAATTTTTTCGACTCCTTTGTTTATGGAACGAAAGATACGCAACCCTTGCTCGAAGAGGCTTTGAACTACATCGGGTGTGACCTTTCTATTGAGCCATCTTTCCATATTTATGAAAATTATTTGGGCTTTAAATTAGATACTGACCATAAAAATGCGATAGTAAAAATCGTTGCGCCCAATTCTCCGGCAGAAGCTGCGGGACTTGCAAAAGATGACGAAATTATTGCCGTAAACGGGTGGCGTGTGGAACACAATTTTGAGCCTTTATGCCGAACTTATTACCAGAAAGGGCTGACGCTTGCGGTCTTCTCAAAAAATAAATTAAAGGCCTTGGTTTTGAAGGAAAGCAAGCAGCGGTTTTATGGGCGATATTCGGTTATTCAGAATAAAAAAGCGACCAAGCAGCAGCAACTTTCCTGCACCCGTTGGGCAAGCGGAATTAATCATTAATAGAAGCCTTCAACACGTCCAAAGCATTGCGTCCTTGGCAGAATAAAAGGTCCACCATACTCAAGTTTTCTTTGAATCCATGTTTGCTTTCAAACACTTGGATATAGCGCACGGAATTGAAGGCGGCATCAGGCTTTGTGTGCTTCGATTTGGGATGAATTATTTGGCGAAAATCATCCGCTTGTGAGCCGTAATCGGGAATATATTCCAAGGCATTCGTAATATTGACTTCGAGCTTCATCAAACCAATAATCTTATGCAATAATTCGGTGTTGAAATGCAGCAATGAGTCGTACTTAACGGTATAAAATTCCATAAAATAATCCTCATAGAATTCAAAGAAAGGAGAACACCGATACGCCGATTCCAAAGACCGCCAATGCCGCTTTTGCCAGTCGTAATCATTCGCAATTTTCATCTCCTTCACGGCGGTATGTTCAGGCTGATTATGTTGCAAGGGAATGGACAAGGAAAGTTCGCCATTCGCCCCGTAGATGGTGCATCGGTTGCGGTACGATTGCTTCTGATAGTGCTCGATAGGGTCAATAATTATTTCATCATACATCATCAATTTGGTAAAATAATTTATCGGCGGAAGGTATGCTGTGGAGAGGATCGCTACTTTGTTTTTCATTGCGCAATATTAGCAAAAATAACATTCGATTTCTTCGGAAAAAAAGTAAAGAACGCAGAGGGCATAGATTTTTTATCCAAGAGATTAATACCGCCATGATCCGAAAATACACGACTATGACCCATGGTGAAAAATTGAATAACGACACCTCCAAATTTGTGAACCATAATTGAGAATTTGTGAACCACATGAAGAAATTTGTGAACCACATTTGGGAATTTGTGAACCACATTTGAGGATTTGTGAACCATATTGGAGAATTTGTGAACCACATTTCAATATTTTTCGGGGAATAAATCGTTTTGGTTCACAAATTTGGAAAGACGGGGAGGGGTATTTAAAGGCTATTGGTGGGGGATGTGGACACTTATCCAATATTAAATACAACCCAGATTCATCCCTCCAAATTCTTGAGCCGTTCCCCAAAATTCTTGAGCCGTTTTTAGAATTTCTTGAGCCGAAACGGGAGTTTCTTGAGCCGTTTTGAAAAATTCTTGAGCCGAAATCGAAAATTCTTGAGCCGAAATCGTCTTTTCTTGAGCCGAAATAGTTTCCATTTCCATGAAAAAATCGTTTCGGCTCAAGGTTTTTGAGGCATTCAGGGTGGATATTTTTATCTTGTTAATGAATAAAATTATCGGCAACATTTCTTCGGATATTCTGCCTATTAATATCCCGTTTCGGGGCATCATTTTTTGAGTTCGGCCCATGGTTGTGTTCTTGTTTTTCAGGGATGAAAGGAGGCTGGTCAGTAGTCATTAATTATGGCTCATCATTGTTGCCGTTGGATATATTGATTCGGGGAATAAAAGATTGTATATCGAAGAAGGCTATAAGTATCTTTCGATGGGTTGGGAAAATTTGGGGAGCGGTAGGTGAAAGTTCGATTCTTATGTTTTATTGGGAGTTTGATAAAGGTATTTTTGGAGAATTGGGCGACATTTTTTGATGGTGGAGGAAATAATATTTCATTAAAATTTGCGTAATCCAAATAATAATGCGAATTTTGCAGCCCGAAAAATAATAGTATTACTAAAATTAATTAAAAAATGCCTTACTTATTTACATCCGAATCAGTGTCTGAAGGACACCCGGACAAAGTTGCCGATCAAATATCAGATGGAGTTCTGGATGAATATTTGAAATATGACCCCAATGCCAAAGTTGCGTGTGAAACATTCGTTACCACGGGCTTAGTAGTGATTGGCGGAGAGATAAAAACCACTGCCGAAGCGAAAGCGAAAGTGGATGTGCAGGAGGTAGCCCGTCGGGTTATTAATGACATCGGCTATACGAAATCGGAGTATAAATTCGATGGTGATTCCTGCGGAGTGATCACTACTTTGCATGAACAATCGGCGGATATTAACCGTGGCGTGGAACGTGGCAAGGATGAAGAACAAGGTGCGGGAGATCAGGGGATGATGTTTGGGTATGCGGTGAATGAAACCCGTAACTTTATGCCGTTGGCTCTTGAAATTTCGCACATGATATTGAAGGAGTTGCAGAAGGTTCGGAGGACGGGTCTTCCAAAGAAAATGCACTATCTTCGTCCTGATGCGAAGTCGCAGGTTACGATTGAATATAATGATCGCGGCAAGCCAGTGAGGATTGATTCGGTTGTTATTTCTACCCAACATGATGATTGGATTAAACCTGAAAAAGATACCGATCAAAGTCGTGAGATGGCGAATATGATGATGACGAAACAGATTACCCAAGATATGATTGAATACATCATGCCGAAGGTTCGTGCGAGGTTTCCTTATAAAATGAAGAAGTATTTCAAGACGAATATTAAGTTTCATATCAACCCGACCGGTAGCTTTGTAATTGGCGGTCCTCATGGCGATACAGGCTTGACTGGGCGTAAGATTATTGTTGATACTTATGGTGGTCGTGCTCCTCATGGAGGCGGTGCTTTCTCTGGAAAAGATTCCTCGAAGGTAGATCGTTCTGCGGCGTATGCTTGTCGTCATATTGCGAAGAATATTGTTGCGTCAGGGCTTGCCAGCGAATGTTTGGTTCAGGTAGCTTATGCTATCGGAGTTGCAGAACCGGTAGGCTTGTATGTAAATACTTTTTACTCCTGCAAGGTGAAAAAATCAAACGGAAAGAAATACAGCGATACCGAGATTTCAAATATTGTAAAAGGTATTTTCGATATGCGTCCGGGAGCTATTGTGAAGCGTTTCGGCTTGAAGAATCCTATCTTTTTACCTTCTGCTTCTTACGGACACATGGGCAGAAAGCCAGAGATGTTGAAAGTAGAATATAAAGGAGATCGCGGTGGAAAACTATTTAAAGAATTTGAAACTTTCACTTGGGAGAAATTAGATTATGTAGAAAAAATCAAGGAAGTTTTTGGATTTCGTCATGGATACAAAGGCTATGTAAAGAAAGAATTTGCTCCCAATGTTAGTGGAGAAATTTATCCAACAAGCGAAAAAGGAGTTCGTTCTTATTCCAATTATCAACCAAAATCTTCCAGCGGTCCAGGCAAAAGAGGAAGACCAAGAAAAGTTGTTCCTTCAGTAGATACTCCAAGTGTAGAAACCCCTTCTACACCTGCTACCGATACGCCGCAACAATAATAAATTTATAAAGCAATTAATAATTGGCAGATAGAAAGCATAACGCTTTTTATCTGCCAATTTTGTTTGCAATAAATCATACCTTAGAATCCTATCTTTGCCCCCAATTAAATACATATTATGGAGAATAAAAAAGTCAGATTAAGATTTGCCCCCTCGCCCACAGGTCCCTTACATATCGGGGGTGTGCGAACAGCTTTATACAATTATCTTTTCGCAAAACATCACGGTGGCGACTTCTTGTTGAGGATCGAAGATACCGACCAAACCCGTTACGTTCCGGGTGCCGAAGAGTATATTATCGAGTCCTTGAAATGGTGCGGAATTACTATTGATGAAGGCGTTTCCGTAGGAGGAAAACATGAACCTTATCGTCAATCAGAAAGGAAAGAACAAGGCGTTTATAAAAAATATGCCGAGCAACTAATCGCAAGCGGTCATGCCTATTACGCCTTCGATACCACAGAAGAATTAGATGCCATCCGTGAGCGTTTATCAAAGGCGAAAGACAAGCCTTTTCAATACAATTCCATCACTCGTCAAACCCTCAAAAACTCTTTGACCCTCCCTGAAGACGAAGTAAAAAGACGTCTCGAAAACAACGAACCTTATGTCATTCGCCTCAAGGTGCCGCGCAACGAAGAGATACGTTTGCATGACATTATTCGTGGCTGGGTCGTCGTACATTCTTCCCAAGTTGATGACAAAGTTTTGTTGAAATCCGATGGCATGCCCACCTATCATCTTGCCCACATTGTGGACGATATTTTAATGGAAATCACCCATGCCGTTCGCGGCGAAGAATGGCTGCCCTCTGCCCCCGCTCATCTGCTTATTTACCGCTACCTCGGTTGGGAAGATGCGATGCCTAAATACGCCCATCTCCCTCTTTTATTAAAGCCCGATGGCAACGGAAAATTAAGCAAACGCGATGGCGATAAACTCGGCTTTCCGGTGTTCCCCTTGGAGTGGAAAGACCCTGCAAGTGGCGAGATTTCATCAGGCTATCGCGAGCAAGGATATTTCCCCGAAGCCATGATAAATATCATCGCATTGCTCGGTTGGAATCCCGGACATAATACCGAAATGATGAGCATGGAAGAACTCATTGCACAGTTTTCTTTTGAGAAAGTAAGCAAGTCCGGAGCCAAGTTCGATCCCGACAAAGCCAAGTGGTTTAACCAACAATATCTCCGCAAAAAAGATGATAAAGAACTGGCAAAAGAGTTTCTCACAGACCTTAATAAAAGAGGTTTTAATCCTGATGAAATTTATGTAGAAAACGTCTGCCGTTTAATAAAAGAGAAGGCGCATTTCATCAAAGAATTTTGGAATCTCGGAAGTTTCTTTTTCATCGCTCCCGATAAATATGACGAAGAAGTGATCAAGAAAAAGTGGAACGAAAATGCAAAAACAGCCATCGCAAAAGCAAGTGCTGATTTTGATAAAATAGAAAATTGGAATGCCCCAGAATTAGAAAAATCATTCAAACAATCTTGCGAAAGCGAAGGAGTAAATCCAGGCTCTGTCATGCAAGTTTTCAGAGTCTGTTTAAGCGGTTTAGGAGGCGGTCCCGTCCTCTGGGAAATGGCAGAATTATTAGGAAAACAAGAGGTATTAAAAAGATTACAAGCCGCAATCGAACGAATAAAATAAGGCAAAATCCTATTTATTTCCTCCCCAATTTCAACCCCTTTCCCGAAAACTCCAAAATTCCAAATTCTCGATTAATTGAATTATTACCACCATGTAATACGCTGATAATAATAATATCTATATAGCTATATTAAAACACGGGTGCAGGACGTATAAACCGCCACAGCCATCGTATAAGTTCCAAAACCCATGGTAGAAATTCAAAACGAAACCTTAGAAACTAAAACAACCCTCGTAGAAATTCAAAACGGAATCGTAGAAATTAAAACAACCATAGTGAATAATAAAATAGGCATCGAATAAAGTAAATCAAACCCCGACAAAGTTCCTTTTCCAATAGTATAAATTCCTTTTCCAATGGCATAAAATTAGTGTCGAACCGAAGACTCCCCAACACCCCAAGAGAAAGTTTTTATCCACCTCCCCCACCCTATTTCACCTACAACTTATTCCCTATAAATTCGCCGCAAGTACGCACGTCTTTTTGAAAGAATTCGTAACACCCTTTAAATCGAAAACAGAAAGATAAGCCACATAAATTCCTACACCCGCCTTGGTATTTTGATTATTAATCCCATCCCAACTATACGCGCCATCAGTCCCCAATAACTCGTTAGAAACAAGATTTCTAACCAACCTTCCTTTGGCATCAAAGATAGTGATCGTTCCAACATTTCCAGCAGTCTTAAAATGATAGTGAAGGTTCACCACATCCTCGTAAGCATTATTATCCGGAGAGAATATTTCAGGCTCTAAATAGAAGTTGTTTTGAACACTTTCGTTGGATTCAAATTGAGAATTCTTATACCCCGGAGTCCCAAACCCAACCCCCTCCGAAGCAGAATGCCAATTGGTATTATCCTGCGTCATTCTATCGAAATTCAGTCGCTCCAAACTTACATCATGTAAGTCGTTTAGCATCGGGAATTGCATAGCATTGGAATATTGAAACTGGTCAATGATTTTATTCGAGCTAATGATAGCAACCCCTCCGCTATCGGCATAGAACTGGGGCATAACAGGTAGTTCGATAAAGCTATTTGGGATTGATTTAGGGTATTGAAACAGGACATTTGCGATACTCGCCGTTAGCACAATATATTCACCAGGAAGGAACAAACGACTGGTTCCGGTAATGGGAACAGTATCCATCACAATACCAGAAGTAAAGCCCACATTGGCTATGGATATATCTTTCAAATCAAAAGTTTTATCGGAACGATTATAAAGCTCCACAAAATCACTACCTCCTGATATGGGGTCGTACATAATTTCATTCACCACAATGTCGAAACTATCGGGAATAAGACTCGGAAGGGCATTGGTTTTAATCCCACCTACATAAATATTATCGAAGTAAAACTTGGTTGCATTACTGACAGTATATTGGCAAACGACCCCGAAATAATTTGTTGTGGTAAAGGTGCTATCCATAAATGGATTGCCTTCAGGAATATAATTGATTCCACCGGTTGTATCGGAATATATTGTCCATAGCCCAAGGCTGTCTCTGGTAATTTTCAGACCAATACTATTTACTGTTTTGTTGACATGCTGCGCGATGCCTGTAAAAATATTTACTGTTACATTGCCTGTTTGTTTTATCATGGCAATATTTTTATTAGCCCCCAAATAGATAAAATATCCATTGAGACTTCCTTTCAGATTCGCCTGATCGGAGACTAAATAAATACGTTCGTTATTCCCTGCCGTAGGAGCTAAAGAAATCTTCAACCAGATGTCCCATTCCGTATTATTGATAGAAGTATTTGGGGTGGATAAATAGGAAGTATCTGCAGCAACCCCGTTCAATTGCAATTCTTTTGAGGTGTTGATTTTAAAGCTTCCGACATCGCCGCTCCATGTTGGATTATTATTGAAATCACCATCCGAAAAATCATCAGCAATCTGTCCATTTGCAGGCATAGAGAAGGTAAATAGAATAAGAATAAGCAGGCATAGTTTCGGCAGCAATGCAGCAAAACTTTTGAATCTGTATATTTGCGTTTTCATAAGAATAAATTTAGTTTGAAAATTTAAAAGTACAATTAATCGCGGACATGGATTTACAATCGTTAAAAAATATTAAAAAATAAGAATATGAAAGTAGCTGTAGTAGGCGCAACCGGCTTGGTTGGAGGCATGATGTTAAAGGTTTTAGAAGAAAGGAACTTCCCAGTTTCAGAGTTGATTCTTGTAGCAACAGAGAAGTCTGTTGGTAAGAATATTACTTTTAATTCTAAGGAATATAAGGTAATAAGTATGGCTGATGCCATTACTCAAAAGCCTGCTATTGCGCTGTTCTCTGCGGGTGGAAATACCTCCTTGGAGTATGCTCCTAAATTTGCTGAAGTGGGTACAGTTGTTATTGATAATTCTTCGGCATGGAGAATGGATCCGGGCAAGAAATTAATCGTTCCTGAAATCAATGCAAATGTATTGAGTCGCGAAGACAAAATCATTGCCAATCCTAATTGTTCGACCATCCAGATGGCGATGGTTTTGAATCCGCTTCATAAGAAATATAAGATAAAAAGGTTAGTGATTTCAACGTATCAATCCGTAAGCGGGACAGGTGCGAAAGCGGTCAGCCAAATGGAAAATGAACGGAATGGAATCGTAGGGGAGATGGCTTATCCCTATCAGATAGATAGAAATTGTATTCCTCAATGCGATGTATTTACAGATAATGGATACACCAAAGAGGAGATGAAAATGGTGAATGAAACCCGAAAGATTCTGGGCGATAATTCTATCCGAATTACAGCTACCGCGGTTCGTATTCCGGTTACTGGCGGGCATTCCGAGACGGTGAATATTGAATTTGAAAATGATTTTGAAGTGGATGAAGTCCGAAATCTTCTTTCATCTACCAAAGGAATTATTGTTCAGGACGACCCTGCGAATTACAACTATCCGATGCCTCTTTTTGCCTTCGGTAAGGACGATGTTTTTGTAGGAAGAATCCGGCGCGATGAATCGAATCCTAATACCTTAAACCTGTGGATTGTTGCTGATAATTTGCGAAAGGGAGCTGCCACCAATGCTGTTCAGATTGCAGAGTATCTGGTGATGAATAAGTTGGTTTAATACCATTCGCTCACCAAAAATATTTGCACAAATGTTTGGAAGAATAAAAACTTTTAGTAATATTGCACTCTCAAACAGAAAAATGAACATTCAAAACACATATCAGAAGCTCGCAAACGGCTCTCAAAAAAACTTGGGCGGAGTTTGCATTTTAGGAAATTTTTCTGATAATTTTCGCCCGGCGAAACTCTACTCTACTCTACTCTACTCTACTCTACTCTACTCTACTCTACTATACTATACTCTACTCTACTATACTCTACTCTACTAGTAGTTTCTCAAATATTTCCAAATTTATCTGCAAGATGAAAAACTTGCTGGGAAGTTTAGGGGTGTGGTTTGGACTATTGTCAGGATATGCTGATCCATTTTCCGCAGCGATTTCCGGATTATTTACGCCAGCGGGGATATTATCTGCGCCAGCGGGGATACCTTCGCGGTCAGCGGGGATACCTTCGCGGTCAGCGGGGATACCTTTTACGCCAGCGGGGCTCCCTTCGCGGTCGGCGGGGATACCTTTTGCGTCAGCGGGGCTCCCTTCACGGTCAGCGGGGCGTCCCGCTGGCTTAGATTATACATTATCTGGCGTAGATAATATGCTTTCTCATGCAACAATACACTGATTTATAATACAATTAACGAAAATTAAATAATAAAACGAATGAAAAATTTAAACATTAAAGAAATTTTACCACTCCAAAACGGGGTGATGCTTCCTTTCCACGAATTGCTGGAAAGAGAAATGAAAAACCGTAGAATCATTGAAGAGATTGCCCTCCGAAAGGAAGGAAAATTTCTTATGCCGGAATTGATGGAAAAGGAAAGAAACGAGGGTACTGTAATCATGATAGAGGGCAGACCTTTCTTGATTGCTCTTGCGACGATCGTTAAGCCAAAGGATTATGTTGAACAAGAAATTCCGTTGCTGGCAAACCAGTTGGATAAATTTGCTCTGAACCTTCCGGGAACCCTTGCCACGAAGTACAAATTTATCGCTTCCGATGTGACCGAAGTGGTGAATGATGCTGCGTATGTTCGGTTTTATGCCACCAAGCACACCGAAGGTCCTATTTATGCCAAAAAGTGGACCTCAAAGGGGGATGAATTGTTGTTCGGAACTGGTACTTCTGTATCAGCGTGGCCCGTGGGCGTTGATGTTTCCACGCCGCCCACTTCTGTTGCTCCGGGAATCGTTGCCCGCTATCGCGAGAAAGTGCAGCGAATCAAAGTCCAAAAGAGTATTTATAGCGTTACCGATGGCGAGACTTTGGGCTTCGAGATAGGACATTCCTCCATTAACCCTTTGACGGCAAAGCCACATCTGCGTTGGGAATTGGTGGCGGGTGGTCATCCCGAAATCAAATATGTAAAAAGTATTTATGATGGTGTTGAATTGCAGAAAAATTCATCGAATGGAAGCGGCATGGTAGCTTTGGATAAACCCAAATTGCCGCATTTTACTGACATGAGCGCATTGCCCGCAGTAGGCGCAAGTGCATTGTGGGGCTATCAGGCAATCTATCTGTTAGACGATAAACGCACCGGCAGTTTCTGCGATGTAGTATGGATAACGGTGAAAGGAATCTAAAGTCAATTAGGAATTAAAAATTAGAAATCAGAAACCAGACCTTCAAGGTTTTTAAATCCTTGAAGGTCTTAAATAAATAACAATGAAAATACCGAAGAAACCACGTTACAAAAAGATGCCAAAAGCGATTGATTCAAAGTTCGAAATTCGATTTCGTGCATTAGGCAAAAAGATTTTGGAAAGCGAGAATTATACAGAAGAAATGGGGAGGGATTTTGGTTATCTCAAATATTATTTGTAACTTTGCACTCTAATTAATTAAAAAAATAAAAAGATGAAAAAAATTTACACCATTTTAATTGCTTTGATGTTCGTGGTTACGATTTCCAAAGCTCAAAGCGGAATCACATGGTCTGCTCCGATAACTGTTGCCATTGCAGGTTATCAGAACCATCATCCGCGTATCACGCTCGATGCTGCCGGAAACCCATTGGTTTTATGGGGGGACAATAATAGCGGGAAAGCCTATTTTACTCGCTGGAACGGGAGTATGTTTGTCACGCCTATGGCTGTTAATCCCGGAACACATGATGTAATGGCTGAAACATGGGCTGGTCCCGATATTGCTTCGCATGGCGATACGGTGTACATGGTCTATAAAAGAGAGCCGGAAGGTTCGGATACCAATCATATTTTCATGGTTCATTCCTACAATGGCGGCATGACTTTTTCGATGCCTGTTCAGGTAGATTTTAATGATAGCCTTACCCGCTTCCCGACTGTTACCACTAATAGTTCAGGCAATCCTTTGGTTGGATTTATGAGATTTAATTCTTCATTTGGCAATGCCCGTTGGACGGTTGCAAAATCCAATGATTATGGAATGACTTTTTCGCCAAGTGTGTTAGCAAGCGGTTGGTCAGGCGGATATATTTGCGATTGCTGTCCGGGTGCTATTATCAGTTCCGGCAATAACGTTGCCATGTCTTATCGCGATGCTAATGCGAATTATCGTAATACCTGGGCAGGGATTTCTACCAATGGCGGCTCGGCTTTTACGAATGGAATGAGGGTTGATCAAAATAATTGGATGTTGATGTCCTGCCCATCCAGCGGACCTGATGGATTTATTATCGGTGATACTTTGTATTCGGCTTTTATGAGTGGCGCAAGTGGAATGGATAGATGTTATTATAGCAAATCCTCTGTTAGTAATTTAACAGCAGGACCTACAGTGGCATTGACCGGCTCGATTTCCGGCTTAACCCTCCAGAATTATCCCCGCATGGCAAACAATGGAAATGCCGCAGCAATAGTTTGGAAACAAACTGTAAGTAACAATGACCAGCTACCTGTTTTATTCACAAATAATATTGCCAATGGGTTTCCTACAATGTATGATACCGTTGATTTGAATAACATTACCAATGCCGATGTTGTGCTTGGAATAAATACCATTCATGTGGTTTGGGAAGATGATGGCGCAGGAGTTGTGAGATATAGAAAGGGAACATTTAATGCTGTTATTACAAATGCTTCGGATAATTTGTCAAGCAATTTAAGCTGTGTTGTTTATCCTAATCCCGCGAATACATCGGTAAATTTCTTCATCAATTCCAAGACGGATAATCAAGAATTATTGATCACCGATGTTGCGGGCAGAGAGGTTCATCAGCAATTAATTAATGGTATAAATACTTCGATTGATGTCTCGCGTTGGAGCAATGGAATTTATTTTTATCAGCTAAAAAATAACAAGGAAGCTTATCAAGGAAAGTTTTCGGTAGAAAAATAAAAAATTAATAATTTAATAAATAAAAAGATGAAAAAAATTTACACCATTTTAATTGCTTTGATGTTCGTTTTAACGATTTCCGAAGCTACAGCAACCTGCACTTCAGGCTTCACTTGGCATCAAACTGCCAACAACACCATCGCCTTCACCAACACCAGTACCGGACCTACAACTCCGACATTTTACTGGCATTTTGGCGATGGCGACAACGACCATGTTACCAATCCTACCCATGTTTTTGACTACCCGGGAACGTATTGGGTATGCGTTACGATGTATGATGACAATCATCATGCCTGCGACACCTATTGCGATTCGGTTGTCGTTACCGGAATCCATCATTGTCATTTGGAAGTTCATGGAACCACACAAATCGCTACTTGCGATACTTGTCATGATGGCTGGATTTCGCTTTCGCTTACCAACGGAACGCCTCCATATACCTTCCTTTGGAATGATGGTTCGACGAATCATTATCGTGATCATTTAGCACCCGGAACGTATTGGGTTTGCGTAACCGATTCTAATAACTGCCATTCTTGCGATACATTCCATGTAGGGAATCATCATTACAGCGGTACTTGCCATGCTAATTTTTCGCTTCACGCGGATACCACGCATCCACATCATTATTGGGCAGTTGACGCATCATCTGGTGCAGCACCTATCTCTTATTTATGGACTTGGGGAGACAACAGTTCTGATACTATTTCTCATCCCGGACATGGATATGCTGCCGCTGGATATTATACCATTTGCTTATACATTTCTGATGGACATGGATGTATAGATAGTATGTGTATCTCTCATCAGTTAAACAGAATGGCATCAGCTTCTATCCTTTCGGTAGATGTTGTAGATGCTATTACTACAGGCATTGATAATCCTACTAACGGTCAATTATTTGGTATCTATCCAAACCCTGTTACCGATAAAGTTACCATTCAATCCAATGGCGAATCGTTCAAGGAAATTTCTATTGCAGATGTATTAGGGCAAACTATTTACAAAGAAACATTGGATGCTACCAGTAAGATCATTGATATGTCTAAGTTTCAAAGTGGAATTTATGTTATCCAAATAAAAACGGATAATTCTATAATCACACAAAAGATAATGAAATAAATAATGAAAATGAAAAACAAAAAAATGATTGCCACCATGATTGCTTCAATGCTCATGCTGGTTGTATGCTTTACAGCAACTAATTCTTTTGCACAAACCAAATCCGATTCTACAGCAATGAAAGATTGTTGCATGATGAAAAACGGAAAAATGAGGTGCATGAAAGACGGAAAATCCACACCAATGGAAAAAGACATGACCATGAAAAATGGAACTAAGTGTATGACCAATGGCGAATGTATTATGAAAGACGGAAAGAAAATGCAAATGAAAGAAGGTGAATGTATGGACATGAGCGGTAAGATGGACAAATGCTCAATGATGGAAAAAGACAGTAAAAAGAAAACCGAGAAAATGAATGTTGCAATGACCTACGCTTGCCCAATGCACCCCGAAGTTACAAGTGATAAAGCTGGTAAATGTCCAAAGTGTGGAATGGACTTGGAGAAGATTAATAAAAAATAAGAAACTTAAATAAATTAAAAAAAATAAAACGATGAAAAGAATTTACACAATTTTATTCGCTTTGATGTTCGTAGTAACGATTTCCAAAGCACAAGTTCCTAATGGGGGCTTTGAAACCTGGACCAGTATGGGTTCTTACAGTGTGCCCGATAGTTGGGGCAATCTTAATTCAATGACAAGTGCAGCTATGGTTTACACTTGCGAGAAAGGTACACCAGGCAGCCCTGGAGCATCTTATTTAAAACTAACTTCTAAAACTATTGGGGCAAATGTAGTTAATGGAATTGCAGTAAGCGGAACATTGGATACAACTTCCATGTTACCAAATTCAGGTCTGCCATGCACAGTGCGCCCCGTTAGCTTAACCGGAAAATGGCAACACATGATTTATGGAAGTAGCCAAGGTTCTGTTTCCTGTTTACTTACCCGTTGGGATGCTGGATTAGGACAACGTGTTACTGTTGCAGCAGCTAATCAAACATTGTCTGGTATGGCAATGAGCTGGGCAGCGTTCACCATTAATTTTGTTTATGCTGATGGAGGTTATCCTGATACTTGTGTAATTGTTTTGAGAGCAAGTGGTATGACACCTACAGCCAATGATTATTTGTGGGTAGATATGCTTGCCTTTACAGGATCTGTCGCCGGAATTAATGAAGTTGCTTTGACTACACCAATCAGCATTCTTCCTAATCCGGTAGCAACCACCATGACAGTTGATTTGAGTACCATTAATGGAAAGAATGTTAACATAGAAATTAGTGACATCAGTGGAAAAATGGTTAAGTCCTTTCAACAGATTCATCCTACAGCTACTACATCGCTTGATGTTGCGAACCTACCACAAGGAAATTATATATTGAAAGTGATTACCAATGAAGGAACAATAAGCAAAAAATTTATTAAACAATAATTATCATTACTTCGATAAGACAGGCAGCATTCAAGAAAAGTTTGCTGCCCGTTTTTTTTAACTAATAGTATGAGACAAACAACCATCTTTATTTTTTTATTAATTGCAATAAGAACAATTGCACAAACTCCATTGTTCATTCCAGATACATTAACAGGACCTAATTATAACCTTACGATGCATAAAGATAGCGTTCAGTTTTTCTCTGGAATGATTTCCCAAACCTATGCCTTTAATGCAAACCATTACTTAGGACCAACCCTGATATTAAACAATGGAACCAATGTAAATATCACCGTTAATAACCAAATAGGAGATACCACAACTATTCATTGGCATGGCTTACATGTACCCGCAAAGTGGGATGGTGGACCACATTCTCCTATCCTGAATAATGCTTCTTGGAATCCTCAATTTACAGTTATGAATGATGCTGCAACATACTGGTATCATCCTCACCTTGATATGAAAACGGCGGTTCAGGCAATCAAGGGTGCTGCGGGATTAATTATTGTCAGAGATAGCGCGGAAGCAACTTTGACTTTACCAAGAAAATATGGCATAGATGATTTTCCAATAATTGTTCAATGCCAACAATATGATTCCTTAAATCAGGCAATGCAACTTGGAATGCAAGATAGCACTTTGCTTGTCAATGGAACACGTGCAAATAATAGTGATTCAACATATTTAGATGTCCCCGCACAGGTTATCCGGTTACGATTATTGAATGCTTCCGGCGAACGAGCTTTTAATTTTGGTTTTACATCACCTTTACATTTTTATCAGATAGCAACTGATGGCGGTTTGCTTGACCTTCCACATGATACCACAAGAATTCGCATTGCGCCAGGTGAGCGTGCTGAAATTCTTTTAAACTTAAATGGTATGAACGGGCAGACTTTTTATTTGATGTCTTATGGTGCTGAATTACCAATGGGAATACAAGGCGGACCAACGATGCCAATGAGCGGAGGACCACCTATGGATAGTCCTTTGAATGGCATTAATTTTAATATCCTGAAGTTTAATGTTGTACCACCAACGACAAATCCTGTAACAACAATTCCTTCAACACTAATTGCAAATAATCCTTATCAAGAAAATCAGGTAAACGCTTACAGACAAATTAATTTTACAGCCGATAACGATACCGTTATGGACGGTCCGTTTTATTTTAATGATAGCACTTTTGATATGATGCGAATAGATTATGTGATTCCACTAAACAGCGTTGAAGTCTGGACATTGGTTAATAAAACAATGGTCGCACATCCCTTCCATCTGCACGATGAGTATTTTTATATTCTTGATAGAAATGGAATATCTGCCACTCCTGAAGAACAAGGAAAAAAGGATGTCATTCTTGTACCACCTTATGACTCGGTTCGATTTATTACTAAGTTCACTGACTTTGCAGATACAGTAGTTCCTTATATGTACCATTGTCATATTCTGATGCACGAGGATGCAGGAATGATGGGGCAATTTATGGTTAGTCCGAGCGCGGTTGGTATTAAAGAACTATCTAAGAATATAAGTGAATTTTTTATTTACCCCAACCCTGCCTCCACCATTCTCAACATTCACCACGCATCCTACACCCCCAATGAAACATTACTTATTACCGACCTTCTGGGTGCTGTAGTTTATAAAGAAAAGCTCTGCGGCATTGATAATACCATCTCTATTTCCACCTGGGGCGCAGGCATTTATTTCTATTGCCTCACCCCAGCCCTCTCCAATGGAGAGGGAGTGAGCGTGAGAGGGAAGTTTGTGGTGCAGAAGTAAAGCATACTTCCTGAATCATAAAACAAAAAAGCGGTACATAGTGTGCCGCTTTTTTGTTTACATTAAAAGGTATGCCTTTATTTAATGATGTTTAATTTCTTTACAAGTATTCCGTCCTTCGTTACTAAAGATAAGGAGTAAATACCTGTCGAAAGATTAGATGTATTTACCTGAAGGGTAGTCTTGAACTGCCCGTTATCACTGTAAACCACCTTGCCCAAGGTATTGGTAATTTTAATTTCAGTAGCTTCCGTTTTATTAAGACTGATGGTCAACAATTCATTCGTAGGATTTGGGAAGACAGAGATACCATCGTAACTACTCGCAGCTTCATTAATGCCTACAGGGATAAAAATATCCAAGTCGCTGCCCATTAAATTCACAGGTTTAAAAATTTCTTGATTACTCGCTACGGTATTATTAAACATGGTCGTTGTGATAGCCTTTGCCGTAGGGTTAATCGTGGCATGCAGCGTACCAAAAACATTTGGGCGAATGTGAAAAGTAACCGTTCCTATTTGTCCGTATCCTGCGGCTATCTGAACTTGGTCGTACCGAACAACTGCTTCCTCAATCCTGTCGGTATAGGCATGAGAAATGCTTAATTCATTAGTTGCATTACCTAACCAATTTCCGCTGACATCAACGGTTGTGGAGTTTGGAATCACCAACGCGGTATCAAAATTAATAGTAAATGAATAGCCATAAAGATACGTAAACGGAATAGCCGATGTACCCAAATTTATCGTTGCGGTAATCACACTGCCATCGGGTGTGGAACTTACCGGAAACTGAAGATACATCGCAGGATCGGTTGGTAAAGCTTCGGGCATTGCGGAGCGGTTGTTGTGGGTATTATGGTGCATGCCATAGTTGTTATTAATCGCGATCATATCCAAGGAATTGATGGTGCTGTCGCCATTGCAATCGGCATATTTTTTATCAGCCAAAACTTGCAGGTACATATAGTTCCACATCACCGAACTCCAATCGGTAGAAGGCTGCGAAGTGAAGCTGTTGCTGGCATTTGGTCGTGTCAAGCCGTGGCTTCCATAATAGATGCCGATAGCGAAAATATCTTCGCCATTCACTTCGCCATCGCGGTTGCAATCGCCTGCCCAGCAGGTACAATCTGCCACTATCTGAACGCTATATATCGTATCGGTACTCGTGCCATCCGTGATAATTAATCGAACGACATACGTCCCGATGGCGGTGTAAAGATGTGCCGGAATGGCAAGCGTAGAATAATTATCTGCTCCGCTGTTCGGGTCGCCAAAGTCCCAGGAATAGGACGTGATAGTGCCGGTATAATAAACATTGTAATGCGTAGAATCGTTGTAGCAATTACCCATGATATTCGTCCCGATATTTGCCGAGATGCAGTTTGCGGGAACGACCACGACCTGCGTCAAGGTGTCTGTATTTACTCCATCGGATACGATTAAGGTAACGCTGTAATTCCCTGCTGCGGCATAGGTATGGTACGGATTCCAAAGAAAGGAAGTATCGTCTGGTCCTGATGAAGGCTCCCCAAAAGTCCAGCGACGATAGGTCATATTCCCGATGCTGACATCGTTAAATGTTTCCATGTAAGAACCGCCACAAACGGTGGTGAAGCCTGCATTAAAACAGGTCGTGCCAACCGTAATTATCTGCGTCAGATAATCCCATTCTGCCCCGATATTCACGAAAAGAGTAACGTAATAGGTACCCGTGTTTTGATAGACATGAAACGTGGCGGTGTCATGATTAATGTTGGTCATCGAGGTCGAGTCGCCGAAGTCCCAAGTATAGACTGCGTATTGGTCGGCTGCATAAAACCAGATAGTGTCGCCGACACAGACATTGGTGTGGGTAAAGTTGGCATTGCAGGCATTGGCGACGCTGCCGGTGAGGATTAGGAGCAGCATCGCGAGGGCTGCTGCAAAGATTTTGGTGGAATGTAATTTTTGTTTCATCTTATTATTTTATAATTATTAGACTACAAAGTTAAACAAAGTTTTTTACATGGCAATACATCTCCAACAAAAAAAGTTTAAGGTTTAAAAAACCATCTGTTAATTCTCTGTTGTAAAGTTTCCATTGTTTAATTTTAGTAAGTTAATAGTATATTTAAATTTTATTTTATTTGAAAAACATGTGAGACAACGGCACGGGCAAGTGAGACAGCGGCACGGGCAAGTGAGACAGCGGAACGGGCAAGTGAGACAGCGGCACGGGCAAGTGAGACAGCGGTACGGGCAAGTGAGACAGCGGCATGGGCAGGTAAGCGATTTCCAAAATTAAAGAGAAATTAATCCTCATTAACTCCTCCAAAACCCCTCCATTACCGTTACAAAACGGGTGTTTCAGGGAATAAAAACTGTGATTTTTGGTATTTAATAAGAGTTGCATCTCGAGATGAAATTTTTGGCTGCCAATAGGCGAAGCCCGATTTTCATCGAGAATATCTTCGGGGATTGAAATTTAGCGGTATCGGAATCAGCTATTAACATGGCGCGAAATTGCGGAATGTTTTGGGAAGCAGAAGAACAACGATGATTTAATTCAAGGAAAAGGGTGAATAATTTTACTGAACGCCGAGTTCTTTCAACTGCGAAACGTGAGATTTAATCGCGCTGAAAATAGTCGGATATTCCTTGTAAGGGACGTTATATTGTTCGCAGGTATCCTTCACTATTTGATAGATATTCGGGTAATGAATGTGACTCACTTTCGGGAATAAATGGTGGATGACCTGGAAATTCAGACCCCCGACATACCAACTGATGAACTTGTTGTGCGTAGCAAAATCGGCAGTGGTAATTACTTGATGAATCGCCCACTCGGTTTCGATTTTATTGGTGATTAAATCAGGCATCGGGAACTCGGTATGTTCCACAATGTGGGCTAATTGGAATACGATGCTGATGGTGATGCCGCAAACAATGACCGTGATGGAATAACCGATGAGGGTTGGGATTAAGCCGACCAAAATGATGGGAATGACGATGAAAAAACCAGTATAAACGACCTTGGAAATCCAGAACGAAAAGTGGTCTTTAAGCTCCATCCTGCGGAAACTGGTGGTGCTGATCTTGGAGGAGAAGTATTTCGCGAAATCGAGGTAATAAACCCACATCAAATAGGAGCTGCCGTAGAAAATAATGAAATAAAGATACTGGAATTTATGAAACCAATAGTGCTTTTGTTCCTTGTGGAGGCGCATCCAGAACTTAATGTCAATATCGCTGTCCATCCCCTCGATATTAGTGAAAGTATGGTGGTTGATATTGTGTTTTATCTTCCAGATATAGGAACTTCCGCCCATCATATTCAGGGTAAATGCCCCGAAATTATTCACCCATTTGCGAGAACTGAAACTTCCGTGTGCCCCGTCGTGCATCACGTTGAAGCCGATAGCAGCGAGGTTCAGCCCGAAGATACAACAAAGGATAATTGCCAACCAAACAGGCGGATTCAGAAACACCAACACGGCATAAGTCGCCAGTACCCCCACCGCGAGGACAATAGTTTTGGTGTATAGCTTATAATTCCCCGTTTGTTTGATATTATTCGTCGCGAAATAGGCATCCACCCGCTCCCGAAGGGTATCGAAGAAGGGGGAAATCTTATTATTAAATGTTACTTTTGCCATAGTTTTTATTATTTGCGGTGCAAAGATAGGAAAAATTTCCAATTAAAGGTCATATTCCTTATGACGGATGGCAGGGCGGGATATTCTATTCCCCGATTCCGACGAACTATTTGTCTTCCTTGAACTTCATCGAAGCAGAATTCATGCAATAGCGCAATCCCGTAGGTTTCGGACCGTCTTCAAAGACATGCCCGAGGTGTGCTCCGCAACGATTGCAGACCACCTCGGTACGCACCATGCCGAAGCCGCGATCCACGTTTTCTTTCACATGTTCTTTGTTCAGCGGAGCGAAAAAACTGGGCCAGCCACAGCTCGATTCAAACTTGGTATCGGATGAAAATAGCGGATTATCGCAACAGATGCAATAGTACGTTCCTTTCTTTTTATTATCCCAGAGTGCACCGCTGAAAGCCCGCTCGGTGCCGGCTTCCCGCGTTACCCGATACTGCTCGGGAGTGAGGATTTTCTTCCATTCTTCATCGGTTTTTACGACGGTATCATTCATAGTTTTAGTATTTGAATTAGTGTTCGGATTAGTAGCTCCTTCTTTGCCTTTATTTTGGGCACATGCCATTAAATTAGAAAGAAAAATGGCGAGGAAAATGTACGTTGCGGTTTTCATTTTATAATATTCTTTATGGCATAAGAACGCATCGCCAAGGAAAAGATTATATCCCTGAAAATAGCCGCTATGAATCCAATAAAAAGCGTAACCGAGGTCAGCATTTGCGTAAGTGGGCTGATAGTTTGCGTAAGTGAGCAGGCAATTAGCGTAAGTGAGGTCAGAATTAGCGTAAGTGAACAGGCAATTAGCGTAAGTGAGCAGGCAATTAGCGTAAGATAGTAGGCTTAAACTTTTGTTTTATGGAGGTCAATTACGCTAATTTCAACCCCGATTTCCATTAAAAACCTATTCCTTGATTAATCGCCCAACGCCTTTAACCACGGCAGCTATAGAAGGGTTGCCCTTGTAATAAACATTGCCTTCATCGAGAATATTTACCCACAAAACCGAGGGGGTATTGACGAAAACATCCCCCGTGCTCATATTGGTGAGCGAAAGAAAGTCGCATACGAGGCTTTCGCCATGGAATTCGCCATTGCCGGCACTCCACAAAAAGCAAGTATTAGCATGTCCGCGAACGGTAGCATCGCAGGCATCGAGGTTGAGGCTGCAATCGAGTTCATTGACCTCCATCGAGAGGTCGAAATGGGTCGAACTCCAGCCCTGGAATTCAAAAACGAGGCGATGAATAATATTCGCAGAAGTGATATTTCCGGAATTGCGACCGACCAGTTTCGTAACCGTATTGGAATGGACATAAATGTTCACCGGAATATCGAATCGGCGGACCCAATTGCAGCGATTATTGTTGTGCAGGATCAGGTTGCCATCGGTAATGTCGGATGTAATGTCGGACAGCAGATTGTTGCCGGCTTCCACGCGGATACTGGCAACGGAATCATCGGTATAGATCAAATTAATGTTGTCATAAACCGTGATGGTACTGAAGTTCTGGCTGCACTCGCGGCTTTCGGAAGTAATCTTACCCGTACTGTAAAAACAATCTGCCAAGGGGTCGTTTTTACAACTGAATTGGAGGACTAAAAGGAACGAAAGGAGAGGCAAAAGGATGTTCTTCTTCATGATTTATTTAATTTTATAACCAATGCCCAGCTCCAGGAAATCAGCCTTCGCCCAGTGGGTCTTTAAAGTAACATTTGCACACAGGTTTTGAAGGAAATAATACTTGAAACCAAGCCGGTTGTAGATCGCTCCATTCGCTTTGTAATCATCGAGGAGATAATACCCGATATTCATAACGATATTGACCTTATTAATCTGCAATTCATGCGCCGCATAGATGCCCACCCGCCCCGTAGTAAACGGTTTCCCGATGTTATTGCTATCGCCGAGGTGGAGGGCTTGCAAAGAAGCATCGTGGAAGTAATCCAGCCCCAATCCGAGGCTGCTTTTATACCCCATTTTCCGCAAAGCGAGGGCAGAAACGGTATAAACGAAGAATTTTTGACCATCAGGGGGCACTACTTCCTTCGCGCCGCCAGCAATCAGGAGGTTGTAATGCCACTTTTTATTGATAAAAGGAAGCCGTTCGCGGTGCTTCGGGAAGTGCAGCGTATCTTTGCCGAACCGGTAGCTGAAACCGGCACTGCCAGTACAAATATTGATGCCCAGGTTAGGCGTTTTGTAAGCCCCGTTACTCAAATGGGTAATGCCGATATTGGTATAAAATGCCAACTGCCGCGTAAGGTTAAAGGCATTCATAAAATTGAAGTGCATGACTCCGTTAATGTGCGATCCAATGACCTCATTCTTGTAGTTTTCTACGCGATCAAACTTCTTCGTGATGTATCCCAAACCGGTTCCGAGGCGAAAGCTGAAAGTCTGGGCTTTACTACGAACCAAGGGGAAGTTTATCCAGGAGTATAGGGCATCAACATAGCCTAACTGGGCAGGATTGCCGATGTCGGCGAAGTAATAACTGATGCCGACGGTCGGGTAGCGATAATACTCGTTCCAACTGTTCTTGTGGATGGTTTGTTTCCCAATATTGACTTCAAAAGCGCGGGTATGCCCTGTTATTAAATTCCGGAAGCTGGCATGATGCACAATGACCCATCCGTAATGGGCATTGGCTCCGACAATAAGCTCTTCCTTGCCATCGGAATTGATAAAATCTTGCCCTAAAACGAGGTTGTTATTCACCAAAACGGCGGACAACAATAGCAGCAGGCGGAAGATTTTATTCGTTATACCCATTTTTAAGTTCATACAGGGCAAAGAAAATAAACGGATGGGAAAATTATTAGCGAAAATACCTTGGCGGTGGCGTCCAAAAAAGTGGCGGTGGACGCCACCGCCACTTTTTTGGACACCGCCGCCATCGCGGGGAACGCCACCGCCACTTTTTTGGGCACCACCGCCATCGCGGGGGACACCAAGAGAACGCTCTCGGTCGCCAAGAGAAGCGTTTTCCTATTGAAAAACCCTCTTATTCCATTCTATGCAACCAAAATCGGGGACTTCTCGTAAAAGTTGCGTTTTATAATTCAACCCCTTCTTCGAATAATCGCTTTTTAATCGCCCATTTATCCCCGATGACCAAAAAATTAGTGCTGATTCTTTTCATTCTTCACGTTACGTTTTTCACTTGCATCGCCCAGCAATATTGGGTGCAACGGGCTGGCGGCATCACCATTGATGAGGGGGTGGATATTGCGACCGATGCGAACGGAAATTCGTATTCGACGGGGTATTTCACGACCTATGCCACCTTCGGAACGACGACCTTGCATGCTGCCGGCAACACGGATATTTATATCGTCAAGCTGAACCATTCCGGGGAATATGATTGGGCAATAAAAGCGGGTGGAACGGGCATTGACCGCCCCACCGCCATCAAGGTAGATGCGATTGGGAATAGTTACGTTACGGGGTATTTTTATGGGACGGCGCATTTCGGGGCATACACGGTTACTGCTGCCGGATTGCAAGATATTTTCATAGCGAAATATGACAGTGGGGGCATCTGCCAATGGGCAAAGAGTTGTGGCGGCACCGGTGGCGATATTGGGAATGGAATCGCGGTAGATTTTTCGGGGAATGTCATCGTTACTGGGCAGTTTTCCGGCTCGGCGATGTTTGGGAGTATTAATTTAATCAGCATGAATGGCAGCGTGGATGTTTTCACGACCAAATTAGATGCCAATGGCAATTTTCTATGGGCTAAGAAAGGCTCTGGACCCGCCGATGACCGCGGACTTGCCATCGCTTGCGATGCATGGGGGAATGCTTATGTAACGGGGCAATTCAGCGATACCATCACCTTCGATGTGCAGCACGATAACCAAATGTATAATGCTTTGTTCATTCTTAAATACGATGCCAGTGGCAACGAATTATGGTTCCGAAAGGCTGGCGGTGGCGGCTTGGAAATTCCACGAGCCATCGCAGTGGATAATATCGGGAATATGATTGTCGCAGGCGATTTCCAGGGCGATCTCACCTTCTACTCCTGCCCTAATAACACTACGCTGACGAATACATATTCCAACCGAATCTTCTTGGCAAAGTTTAATGGCGCAGGGAATATGATTTGGAATACTACATCAGGCTCCGATGCTGGTTTTACAGTAAAAAATATGGCGGTAGATCGCTCGAACAACCTGTGCGTACTCGGCAACTTTCAGTGTCGCCTCGCAGAATATGCCGACCATTACGGACAAGGAACTTTTAATAGCATAGGGTATTGGGATATCTATGTATCGAAGTGGAATCCTTCCGGCACGTGGCTCTGGAGTCGTCAAACAGGAGGACAATATAACGATAACGGAACCGGCATCGCGATAGATACCACCGGACAGATATTGATAACTGGCGGATTTTATAAGAAGATTAATTTTCCGGTGCAGCATTCAAAACTTATCGGCTATAATTATTCATTGGTTGATGGCTGTGTAAGCGGGTACTGTAACGATACTAATTATGATAACTATGAACATTGGCTATCGCATGGCAGCAGCGATATTTTTATTGCCCGAGCAATAGATACAGCCCGCCAGCCCTATGATTATTATATCCGCACCGATTCTGCCTGCAACCGCGATATGAAGAAGGTGTATATCATTCCCAGCAATCAGGATACCGTGCATTTCTGTAATTCAGGAACGCTCTACACCAACAGCAATACCTGTGGCGCAATCGGACCCACCTTCACCTACCTTTGGTCCACCGGTGCTACAAATGCTAACTTATATTCGGTAACTGTTTCCGGCTCTTATTGGGTTCGGCAAACCACTGAAGACGGTTGTTTTGTCTCATCAGATAGCATGTATGTAATGATTCATCCCACACCCCCGAAGCCCACCATTACTGACGACCACGTTATTAATACAAATGCAATCAACCCGAGTCCGATAGTGCTTTGTCCGGCTGGTCCTGTGCTTCTCACAGGCAGGGATTCCATCATGAATCAATATCAATGGAATGGAGGTCCGCTGAATGATTCCACGTTGGTTGTGAATTACTCCGGGCAATATACGTTCACCGTTACCGATTCCTTTGGATGCAATAATTCGAACTATGTACAAGTCATTATGGATAGTGCGCTTGTCCCAATTATTCCCGGTATGCTATGTATTCAGGATACATTGGGGAGCGATACTATTTCCATTTGCCAAGGGCTTCCGTTTGCTATGTTTGTCTTCGATACATTGACTAATCCCAATGCCTCGGTTCTTTGCTCACCTTATCTCGCTTATGATCCCTATGCCCTAAGCTCCAATCCTGATAATCCCTTAATCTATTGGACGGTTACGCCCAATACTTTCACCTACAACGACATCACCTCCAATTGTTTTAGCAACCCACCCGATGGTAATAATTTCGTCCCGAATCAATCATCGTTATATACCATCACTGCAATGATACTTCGGGCTACGGCTTGCGATTCAGATACTGTTGTTATTTCCCGAAGCATCTATGTGAGGGTCGTGCCCATTCCTACGGCTGCTATTAGTGGTAATCCTTTTTATTGTCTTGGCGATTCGACCTTACTTACCGCATCCAGTGGAGATATTTACACTTGGAGCACCCCTATTACCAATTCAATTCATCTCGACAGCCTGTGGGTATCAACAGAGGGACTTTATTCGTTAACCGTTACCAATGTAGGTGGCTGTTCAGCCATTACATCTACCATTGTTACTACCAATATCCAACCCATCATCAATAGTATTCCTTCCAGCGGGTTTATCTGCCCTAATGATTCGGCAGAACTAATCTGTACTGGTGCCGGAAACTATCTTTGGCAAGGTCCGGGAGGTCCTATCGGTGGAAATACCAGCACTATGTACGCTGCCGAACCTGGGATTTATTATTGTATCGTTCTTGATAACAATGGTTGCCTTCTCGTAACGAATGAAATAGAAATCGCACAATATACTACCCCGTATTTGCAACTCCCTCCGAATACCACTTTCTGCACAGGAGATTCGGTTTTATTAACCATTGTTACCAATCCAAATAGTACTGTTCTTTGGAATGCTCCTTTGTCTGGAAATGGTTTAACGGAGTATGTTCATGCAAGTGGAACCTATACTTGTTCCATCACTTCGTGCGGTATCACTACGACGGCTACTGCTACGGTACTTGAATCCAATCCATCAGCGATGATTATATCTAACAACCAAGTCCTTTGTGCTGGCGATTCTTTGGTACTCTTCGGGAATGCAGGAATGATGACTTATCATTGGCTTCCCGGTGGTAGTAATTTTATTAATGATACTGTTGCGCAACCAGGCGTGTATCGCTTGATGATTACGGACTCTTCAGGATGCTCGGCAATGGATAGCGTGGTGGTTACTACTGCTACCAATGCGGTTACGAGTGCCTTTGATGCTGCACCATTGGTGGGATGTGAGCCGCTTACCGTAACCTTCAACAATACAAGTATCAATGGGACTTCTTATCAATGGTCTTTTGGAGATAATGGCTTTAGCAACCTTCAAAATCCAAGCCATATCTACACCGCTTCCGGCTCTTATTCTGTAAAGCTGATTACGTTCAACACCAATCCCTGTGGCACATTCAGCGACACGGTTATCATGACGAATTACATTACCATCTATCCGAAACCTATCGCGGCATTCACCGCTGATACTATGATAGGATGCGTTCCATTCACCGTGAATTTTACAAATACAAGCTCCAATGCAATCTATTATCACTGGAACTTTGGCAACCTCGATACCAGCAACTTAATGAATCCTACGACAACATACACACAAGCCGGAATCTACACCATTACCTTGGTGGCAAGCAATACAGGGGGATGTAATGACACCTCTCATCTAACCTATCTATCAATCGTTAGTCCCCCTGTTATTTTATCTGCATTCGCTGCCGATACTTTGTTTGGATGCAACCCGCTGACCGTTACTTTTACCAATGCCAGTACCAACGGAACGTCTTATCTCTGGAGTTTTGGCGATAGTACCATCAGCTTCGCGACGAATCCTACACATACCTTCACTGATTCGGGGTTATTCACTATTAAATTAATCACCATCAACGATACTTCCATTTGCGGGAGGGTAATGGATTCAAGCATCCAGAAAGATTATATTTATATTCAGGATTCGATGAAGATTACCAGCAATTTCTCTGGTACTCCGCTCACGGGTTGCATCCCTTTGGCGATTACAATATCCAATACCAGCACTAATGGCAGCAATTATTATTGGAACTTTGGCAATGGGCAAACCAGTACCGATGCTATTCCGACTAATATTATTTATGATGTTGCCGGAACGTATAAAATTTCTTTCATCACGACCAATCCCAATGCAAAATGTGCTGCCCCTGCCGATACAATGTTCCTTGATATTACCGCTGATAGCTGCCTCATCATCGGCTCCAATACTTTTACGCCGAATGGCGATGGCATCAACGATTATTTCACGATTGATGCCGAAGGATACAGCCATTATCACCTCGAGATATTCAACCGCTGGGGACAGTTATTATTTGAAAGTTATCAGCCGCAATACCGATGGAATGGTTATGATGCTGCCGGCAATGAAGTCCCTGATGGTACTTATTATTACATCTTCGGGGCGGTTAGCCCGACTGATAAACCCGTAGGCAGAAGCGGGTATATTACTTTGATCAGATAAAAAGAAAACGAGGAGTCATCCGCCTCTTTTGTTGCATCTTTCGTGGAATAAGATTCATAAAAAAAAGATTTTTATAAGTCATTCTGATCCATCTATTCGTCATTCCAAATCAAATACGAATCATTCCAAAGAAAAGACACATCATTCCAAGAAAACTACGAATCATTCCAAGAAAAAGACTCGTCATTCCTCTTAAATGATTCGTCATTCCAAGTTTTTTATTCGTCATTCCGATGCATCTTATCGTCTTTTAAATGCATCTTGTCGTCTTTTCGATGAAACTTATCGTAGTTTCGATGAAACTGGGTGCAGTTTCAATGCAACTGCACCCAGTTGCAATGAAACTGCACCCAGTTTGATTGAAACTGCACCCAGTTTAATCGTAACTGCACCCAGTTGCATTGAAACTGCACCCAGTTTCATCGAAACTACGATAAGTTTCATCGAAAAGACGATGTGTTTACTTTTTATGACGACCTGTTTCGTGAAAATGACTTGATAATGCGTGTAATAGACGAGTAACGGTTTTGGAATGATGCATCAAATTCCCAAAATCACGCCTCAAATTCCCGAAAATAGGAGTGATTTCAGGAAAAAAACGAATGATTTCAGGAAAATATCGGGTATCAAACCTGATTTCACCCATCATCTCCAAAGAAAAACGGGAAGGTAAAAAAGAACCAACAAAAAAAGAGCCGCTACGATGGTAGCGGCTCTTGGAATGAGAAATTATTCGGGAGGAACGTTATTTTACGATCACCATTTTGCCTTTCGCAAGGATGGCATCGGTGGTCATCACTTCGTAATAATACACTCCTTTCGCAAGGTCGGAGGCATTGATTTCCTGGCTTCCCTCAATGCCGGATAAGGTGTGGATAAGGACGATCCTTCCGGTAATATCCACTACTCGGATTGCCGTAACGGCAGTCGAAACAGAATACTTAACGGTGAAATTACCGTCGTTAGGATTCGGGAATAGCGTTACGAAATCGGCATCGGTAATCGTTGGCACGTCGGTACAAGGATTCACGATCAGATTGTGCGTCGCCGAGTTCGTACAACCGTTTCCATCGGTATAAATATAGGTAATCGTTCTCGTTCCAAGCCCCGCAAGGTTCGGATTGAACTGATTTAAAACCACTCCTATTCCTGAATACGTTCCGCCTGCCGGAATGCCGCCGTTAAGATTGAAGATAGCCCACTGAATACATACATTTGAGAGGGTAGAAGTATCGGTAACGGTCGGAAGAGGATTGACGGTAACCGTTTGAGCCGTGGAGGCTGAACAACCGTTGTTATTCGTAATGGTAACACTGTATGTTCCTGAAGAAGAAGCCGTAATGGTCTCCGTTGTAGCCGTTGTATTCCAAAGATAAGTGGACCAATTGCCGGCATCTAAGATGATGTTGCCGCCACTACAGAATGTCAGGGGACCGTTAGCCGTAATCGTTGGATTAGGAAGCGGATTGACGGTAATTGTTTGCGATGTAAACCCAGTACAGCCATTGTTGTTCGTAACCGTTACATGATACGTTCCTGCTGCCGATACATTAATGGTATTGGTCGTCGCTCCGGTGCTCCAAATGTAGTTAGTATATCCTACTCCCGCATTAAGCGTTACGCTTCCCCCGATGCAGAACATGATCGGTCCATTCGCCGTGATAATCGGTGTCGGTAAAGCATTAACGGTAACTACTTGTGATGCCGTGGCAGAACATCCGGCAGCCGAGGTTACTGTTACCATGTAAGTACCGGATGTATTGATATTATTAATGGTTTCTGTCGTCGCACCTGTGCTCCAATGATAAGTAGGATAGACTCCTGCATCCAGATTGACGGAACCTCCGATACAAAAGGTAACCGATCCGTTCGGAACGATGGTAGGATTCGGGGTAGGATTCACCGTTACCACCCGATTTGATGATCCTGTACATCCACCGGCATTCGTTACCGTAACAATGTACGTTCCGCTGGTGAATACAACAATTCTTCGGGTAGTAGCACCCGTACTCCAGGAATAAGAGGCAAAGTTTCCGGCATCAAATTGAACAGAATCGGTACCACTACAGAATGTCAGCGGACCATTAACAATAATGTTCGGAGTAGGAATCACCGTTACGGTAATAAGTATGGATGCTGTCCCTGTACAACCGTTTCCATTCGTAACAGTAACCATATATGTGCCGCCCGAATTAATGTTTGAAAGCGTTTGAATCGTTGACCCCGTATTCCAAAGGTAAGAAGCATAAGAACCAGCATCAAGATTCACCGAACCACCCGCACAAAAGGAAATAGGACCGCTTGGCGTAATCACAGGAGTAGAGTTTGCATTCACAGTAACATTGATTGAAGCGATAGCAGTACATCCATTCACATCAGTAACCGTTACTGAATAAGTACCGTTGTTTGTTGCCAAAATTATTCCCGTGGTAGCCCCCGTATTCCAAATGAATGAAGCATAAGCACCCACATTTAAGAATACAGAACCACCCTGACAGAATGTAGTAGTACTACTTGGAGTAATAGCAGCAGTAGGATTTGTATTTACAGTAACAATGCTCGATGTAGAACCCGTACACCCCCCGATATTGGTAACGGTTACAGTATATGTCCCGGAAATCGTTTCAGTTATCGTTTCAGTAGTTGCTCCTGTACTCCAAAGGTAAGAAGACCATACACCGGCATCTAAACTTACCGTATCTCCGGCACAGAATGTTACGGGACCATTAGCAAATATTACAGGAATAGGATTGGTCGTTACAGTAACCACTTGCGAAGTAACGGAAGTGCAATTGAAACCATTCGATATGGTTACATAATATACACCATTAACGGTAACTGTGATAGATTCGGTTGTCGCTGCTGTATTCCAATGATAGGTAAGCGCATTTCCGGCATCCAATACTACAGATCCACCCTGACAGAATGAAGTTGGTCCGTTTGGAGTAATAGATGCTATCGGTAATGGATTAACGGTAACCGTTTGTGAAGCAGATCCTGTACAACCATGATTGTCTGTAATGGTTACAGAATAAGTGCCTGCTATAGTAGCAGAAATAGAAGCAGTTGTAGCACCAGTACTCCATAAATAACTCGCATAGCTTCCTGGATTAAGCGTAACAGAACCTCCATTACAAAATACTGTTGGTCCACTTGGAGTAATTGTCGGACTCGGAAGCGAATAAACAGTTACAAGTATTGAACCTTCTCCCGTACATCCATGACTATCAGTAACAGTTACCAGATAAGTACCATTAGAATACTCGGTAACGATTTGATCTGTTTCACCGGTATTCCAAGCAAACGAAACAAAAGAACCTGCATTCAAATCAACCATTCCTCCATCACAGAAACTCGTAGGACCATTAGGTGTAATTGTAGGATTAGGGTTACTATAGACTGTTACAGCTTGCGATGTGATTCCAGTGCATCCGTTGTTGTCCGTAACAGTAACACCAAAGACTCCATTGGTAGCGGCAGTAATAATTTCAGTAGTAGCAGCAGAACTCCAATTATAAAAAACAAAAGTACCGGCATCCAAATTAACTGAACCACCATTGCAAAAACTAGTCGGACCAATCGCCGTTATTATTGGAGTTGGTAATGTGTTTACAATTATAGATTGGGAAGCTGATCCTGTGCAGCCATGAGAATCGGTAACAGTAACCATGAAAGTTCCAGCAGTAGATACAGTTACTGTTTCAGAAGTTTCAGAAGAACTCCATACATAAGAAGAAAAAGATCCAGCATCCAAGGTCGTTGAACTTCCGATACAGAATGTGGTCGGATTATTTGAGATTATTGAAGGAATAGGATTAGCATAAACTGAAATAGTTTGAGATGTACTTCCGGTGCAACCATTTGCGTCAGTAACTGTCACCGAATAATTCCCATTATTATTAGAATTAATTGTCTGGGTTGTTGCTGTAGTACTCCAAATATAGTTAGTGTATATTCCCGCATCTAATGTTACAGAGCCTCCCGCACAAAAACTAATCGGACCACTTGCTGTAATTAAAGGTGTTGGTAAAGGATTAGCCACTGTTGTTATTGAAGATGTACCCGAGCAGCCATTATTGCCAGTAATAGTTACAGTATATGTTCCTGAAGTTGAAACGGAAATTGTTTCTGTTGTTTCAGATGTACTCCAATTATAGGAATTGTAAACACCTGCATCAAGAGTTACAGAACCACCACTACAGAAGGTAGTCGGACCAGTTGGTGTAATGCTGAATGTAATATTTAATGAAACTACTACTACCTGTGAAGCAGTGGCTGTACAACCATTAATATCAGTTACCGTAACATCATATGTTCCGCTATTTGTTGTTGCAATTGATTGGGTTGTTTCAGTAGTACTCCAAATATAAGAGTTAAAAATACCTGCATCAAGAGTAACAGAACCTCCTACGCAGAAGTTCACCGGACCATTGGGTGTTATGACTGGATTAGGTAATGGATTATTTACAACATCTATTGATGCACTACCCGTACAGTTATTACCATTAGTAACAATAACGAAATAAGTACCTCCAGAGAATTCAGTTTCCATTTGATCGGTTTCCCCAGTGTTCCATAAGTATGAGGTATAAGAAATACCAGCATCTAATATTACTGATCCACCGTCACAAAAAGTAAGACTCCCCGTATTTGTAATTATTGGATTAGGGTTATTATGTACAATTACATTTATTGAAGTAACCCCTGTGCATCCGTCAACATCAGTAACGGTAACTGAAAAAGTGCCACCTGTTGTAGCAGTAACCTTTCTTGTTGTAGCGTAAGTACTCCATATGTAAGAAAGGTAAACATTAGCATCTAACACTACAGAATCTCCACTACAGAATGTTGTTGGAGTGGAGTGACTTATAGTTGGAGTGGGACTAGGATTTACTGTTACCATTTGAGAACTAACTCCAGTACACCCATTTCCATCTGTTACTGTAACAGATGATAATCCATTATTCATTATAATTGTTGTTTCTGTAAAGTCCCCATCATCCCAATTGTATGATGTATAGTTTCCTGCATCCAAAGTAACAGAACCTCCATTACAGAAACTTGTCGGTCCATTGGCAGCTATTGATGGAATTGGGTTTGCATGAACAGTAACCAATTGCAAGGCAACTCCCGTACAACCATTTACATTAGTAACAGTTACAGAATAATTGGAACTGTCAATGGCTGTGATTGTTTCTGTTGTTGCACCATTACTCCAAAGGTAAAAAGTATAACTTCCTGCGTCTAAAGTAACAGAACCACCTTGACAGAAAGTTGTATTACCATTAGCAGTGATAACAGGGGTAAGGGATGTGGAAGCAGAAATGAAATTACCAAACCCAGCAGGACCAGAACCAACAGTAATTGTTGCTGTAACAGTATT
The DNA here is from genome assembly GCA_903844645.1 of uncultured Bacteroidota bacterium. Classification (GTDB taxonomy): domain Bacteria; phylum Bacteroidota; class Bacteroidia; order AKYH767-A; family JABDAW01; genus JABDAW01. The sequence goes on along the minus strand of CAIMUP010000006.1, from coordinate 35,643 downwards.
GGTTAAAGTGTCTATTACACTTACCGTACCAGTAAAGTTATCATTTACGACATATACCATGTTTCCATCTGAGTTTACAGATATACCCCAAGGGTCGCTACCAACCGGAATCGTAGCTGAAACAGTATTGGTAACTGTATTTATTACACTTACTGAATTAGAATTTCCATTCACAACGTACGCCTTACTCCCATCAGGACTCATGGATATACCCTGCGGAGCAATACCAACATTAATTGTAGCTGAAACAGTATTCGTAGCAGTGGTTATTACACTTACTGTACCTCCGGTTTCATTAGTAACATATACCTTACTTCCATCAGGGCTGACAACTAAACCAAAAGGATCAGCACCAACTGGTACTGTAACTGATACTGTATTTGTTGCAGCAGTTATTACGCTTACTGCATTATCACTTTGATTCGCAACATATACATTTGTCCCATCAGGGCTCACCGCTATTCCTTCAGGAGAAAGACCAACTGGAATTGTAGTAGAAACAATGTTTGAAACCGTATTTATTACATTTACTGAATTGGCACTGACATTTGCAACATATACTTTACTTCCATCTGGGCTTACTACTATACCATAAGGAGCACCACTAACACTAATTGTAGCCGAAACAGTATTTGTAGCAGTATTTATTACACTTATTGAAGGACCAAATTCATTCGCAATATATGCCTTAGTTCCATCTGGACTAACTGATACTCCAACAGGATGATTACCAACAGGGATTGTAGCTGTAACAGTGTTTGTTGCAATATTAATAACTGATACGGTATTGTCAAGCTGATTTGTTATATAAGCTGCACCAGCACCAACATCTGCACAAGCCGTACTCGAAACTACCATTGAAGCTAAACCAGTACATCCGTTCGCATCAGTAACAGTAACGGTATAAGTACCATTTACCAAGACATTAATAGAGTCTGTAGTGGCTCCGGTACTCCATAAGTAGGAAGAATAAATACCTGTATTAAGAATAGCTCCATTTTGTGTTATGGAAGGAGTTGGATTTGCATTAACTGTTGTTGTTATTGAAGCTATACCTGTACAACCATTTCCATCAGCTACAGTTACTAAAAAAGTACCCGATAAATTAACAATAATAGTTTCATCCGTTTCTGTGTTACTCCACAGATAAGTCGAATACATTCCAGCATCCAATATGATTGAACCGTTGGCACAGAACGTAGTTGAGTTGCTTGAGGTAATGGTTGGTAATGGTAATTGATTTACTGTAACTGTTTGTGAAGCTATTCCAGTGCAACCATTCATATCAGTTATTGTTAGAGAATAGATGCCACCCGTTGTTACTATTGTTGTTTCATCTGTTCCAGCATTGCTCCACATGTAAGATGCAAATACACCGGCATCTAAAGTTACAGAGCCCCCAATGCAGAAAGTAGTGGAACTAGAAGCGGTTATTATAGTAATAGGATTAGAATTAACGGCAACCATTTGAGAAGCAATTCCAGTGCAGCCATTAATGTCTGTAACAGTTACTATGTAATTACTGCTTGTCATTACTGTAGTCATTTGATTGGTGCTTGTATTGCTCCAAATGTAGGAAACATAAACTCCTGCATCCAAGGTTATAGAACCTCCATCACAAAATGTTGTAAATCCACTTGGAGTTATTGAAGGAGTTGGGTTTGTATTTACCGTAATTATCAATGAAGCAGATCCTGTACATCCATTCATATCAGTAACAGTTACACTGTTATTCCCTGATGCATTAACTGAAATCATCTCATCTGTTCCAGTTGTACTCCAAAGGTATGTTGCATAAACCCCAGCATCCAATGTTTCAGAAGTGCCTGCACAGATATTGGCAGAAATACTCGGTGTAATCAAAGGGGTAGGACTTGCATTAACAGTAACCATGAGGCTTGCTGCTCCGGTACATCCGTTTGCATCTGTAACAGTTATAATATAATTTCCTCCAGTCATTACAATTGTTGTTTGATCAGTCCCTGTATTGTTCCAAGTATAAATAGTAAAACCTGATCCTGCATCTAAAGTTACCGAACCTCCATTACAGAAGGTTGTTGAACCACTCGCTGCGATTGAAATAGAAGGGGCAATATTCACCGTTGTTATGATAGAAGCTATTCCGGTACATCCATTATTATCAGTAATGGTAACACTGAATGTATTAGCTGTTGATGCGGTAATTGTTTCATTAGTTTCGGAAGTATTCCAGATGAACGAAGCATAAACCCCTGCATCTAACATTATAGAGTTATTACTACAGAATGTTGTTGAACCGCTTGGGGTAATTGTTGGTGTTGGATTTGAATTAATAATGACTCCTTGTGAAGCTACACCTGTACATCCATTCCCATCGGTAACAGTTACAGAATAAGTCCCTGCGGTATTAACCATTAATGTTGCATCGGTACTTGCATCACTCCAAAGATAACTCAAATAAAATCCAGGACTTAAGATAACCGTCCCCCCGGCACAAAATGAAGTTGGACCGCTTGCGGATATATTTACATTGAGATTTTGGTTAGCTGTAACCATTTGCGAAGTCGCTCCGGTACATCCGTTGGCGGCGGTAACAGTAACCATAAAATTACTACTTGTATTTACTGTTGTCATTTCATTAGTTTCGGTATTACTCCAGATATAAGATAAATAAACTCCAGCATCCAATGTTACTGATCCTCCACTACAAAATGTGGTCGGTCCGCTTGGAGTAATTACTGGTGATGGTGCTGCATTGAATGTGGTGGTAACAGAAGTTGTTCCGGTACATCCATTCGCATCGGTAACCGTTACTGTCCACATTGCACTGGACGAGGCAGTTACTATTTCATCTGTTGCCGCATTGCTCCATAAATAAGAAGAGTAAACTCCGGCATCTAAAGTAATTGAGGTATTGCTACAAAAAGTGGTAGAACCACTCGGAGTAATGGTCGGTGTAGGATTGGTATTTGCGGTAACAATCTGCGAAGCTATTCCTGTACATCCGATATTATCAGTAACCGTTACCGAATAAATTCCCGAAGCAGCAACCATGATTGTTTGATCGGTGGCAGTATTACTCCAAGAGTATGATGTATAAGTCCCTGCATCTAATGTTACAGAGCCTCCCGCACAAAAAGTGGTAGCCCCACTTGCAGTGATAACAGCATTAATAGCTGGACTGACAATAACCATTTGAGATGCCGAACCGGTACATCCATTCATATCGGTAACGGTAACAATGTAAGTTCCATTTGCGGTAGCTGTTATTGCTTCTCCTGTGGCGGTACTGCTCCAAAGATAGGAGGCAAAAATCCCCGCATCTAAGGATACTGATCCTCCAGCACAGAAACTGGTAGCACCACTTGGGGTGATACTTGGTGTAGGCGATGTATTCATCGTTACGGTTACGGAATTCGTTCCTGTACAGCCCACATTATCTGTTACAGTAACGGTATATGTTCCCGCAGTGGTAGCCGTTGTTGTCTCGTCTGTTCCGCCATTACTCCAGGAGTATAAAGTATAAGTTCCTGCATCCAACGTGGTGCCTGGGGTATTGGAGCAGAAAGATAAAATCCCAGTAATCGTAGGTGCTGGTCCTGCTAATAAATTCACATTCACCGAAGCCGTTCCGGTACATCCATTACTATTCGTTACGGTTACCGAATAGGTATTTGTAGCTGATACAGTAATGGTTTCTCCGATGTTAGAAGTGCTCCAATGATATTGCGGAAAAACTCCTGCATCCAAAACAATGGAACCGCCTAAACAAGAGGTAAAAGGACTTGCCGAGGTAATCGTCGGAGTAGGATGTGGATTTACCGTAACATGTACCGATTTGCTTCCCGTGCAGCCATTCATATCGGTAACGGTAACGGTATAAATTCCTTGTGCATGCTCGGTAACAACCTCTGTGATTTCTCCCGAACTCCAACTCCAATTGGTATAAGGAACGAGTGCATTCAAATTAAAATTCCCTGATTCCAATTGAACAGAATCGCCTAAACAAAATGTCGAATCGGCGAAGGTAAGTATATGCGGTGTCGGCAATGCATTCGCAAAAATATCTTGCGTAGCCACGCCAAGGCATCCATAATTATCGGTAACGGTAACAGAGCTGGTGCCGCTGGCAGTTGCCGTGATGGTTTCATCCGTCCCAGCTGTATTCCAGGTATAGGAAGCGTAGCCTGCCCCTGCATCCAAGATGACGGAACCACCAAAGCAAAAAGAAGTAGGACCCATCGCGGTGATTACCGGAAATAATTCCGTATTCACTACCACATCCAAGGTTCGCGGAATACTGCTTCCGCAAGCGTTATTCGCGGTAACGGTAATGGTTCCGCCAACCGTTCCTGCGGTAGCATCAATGGTCGTTATTGTGGAAGTTCCGGTCCATCCCGAAGGCAAGGTCCAGGTATAATCCGTCGCTCCGGTAACGACTGGAATAGAGTACGTTTGCGGCGATCCGGGAGGACAGATTACAACATTCCCGGTGATCACATCCGGCTGATCTGGCGGAGGGCAGGGTGTTCTCATTGCGGACATGGTCGCGGCAATGCTGCTGCTTAATTTCATCGCATTCGCCATGGTATTAATCCCCAGCGTGAAGCCGATAATAAGTAACATCTGAAGAACGCTTTTCCCGACTGTTCTTAGGTTCATGGTTGCTTGTTTCATTTTATTCATTGTATTATTCTTTAATTTTTTGCGCTTACTCTATTCGGTTTTCGGCATCCCCGATTTATCTACGGGGGCAAAAGTAAAAAATATCCTGACAATAAAAAAATTCCACCCCTAGTACCGATTCCTCGAAACCAAAAATTAGAAGTTCCTGCGCTGCCAACCGGTAGTTGGTTGCTGCCAATTTCAATTAATAATGACTTTTTAAAAGCCATTAAATATGCCAAAACCCTTCTCTTACCGTTGAAAAGCCATTGTTTCGGGGAATAAAAACTGCGTTTCGGGGTATTTAATAAGAGATCCTGACTTACTTCGCCTTTTCGATTCGCAGACCCACATCGGCAATCATCGGCAACGGATTCAGCCGCATTCCTTGAACCATCTCGAACCGATAAGTGCCCGAATGCGGAAACCGGAAATTGCGTTTAAACAGGATTTTATTATCCCAAATATCGCCCAATCCGCTGCCGAGCCATTTGCCAGAAGCATCGGCAAGGGGGCATTCCAAAGTATCTTTTGAAACAGAATTATCGGGGAGGTAGGTCGTTAGGAAAACGAACAAATTACTGTACCCGTACGACCCTGAATTGCGGATATTGATGTACAAATTATTAGCAGAAACCGTGTCAGTAATAGCCACCTGAAACGACACCTTGTTGTTGATATACCAAAGGCTTTCGGGGATGGTTTTATATTCTTCGAAGACCCTGTTTTTATCGCACGAAGTCAGAAATAATATTATGAAAACCGCGACGCCGATACCACTTAATCTCTTCATCGCACCGCACTAACTTTTAGCTACCGCGTTCGGCTTTGCATTCGGGTTTGGCTTCGGTTTATTATTGTTGTTGCTTCTCTTTTTCTTTTTCTTGCTCCGCTTCAAATGGTCGAGCCTCGTGATGCTGTCCTGTGCTGCGGCATCGGCATAGTCCACTTGCTTAACGGGTTCATCCTCTATGCGGGTATAGTCCTTCAAATCAGGCGGCTTGACACCTTTTTTATTCATCTCCAATATCTCCTTCACCCGCTCCACGCTCAAGGGTTGCCATGCTTCATCAACCTGAATGGAATCTTCGTCATCCTTCCTGTTTTTATTGCGAGAATACGCATACCAAATGGTTCTTTTGAAGATGTCTGTTTTGATATGATTCGCCCATCCCTTCTCGGTTTGTAAAGAGATATTGGTATCCGGGAAATCTTTTAAAGCATCCAGATAACTATCCAATTCATAGTTGAGGCAACATTTTAATTTGCCGCACTGCCCGGCAAGTTTTACGGGGTTCAACGCCAGGTTTTGATACCTGCCGGCACTGGTCGAAACGGATTTGAAATCGGTGAGCCACGTGGAGCAACACAATTCCCGACCGCAGGATCCGATGCCTCCTAACCGGCTCGCTTCTTGGCGCATCCCGATTTGTTTCATCTCGATCTTGACCTTAAATGCGACCGCTAATCGTTTGATTAATTCACGGAAGTCAACCCGCCCATCGGCAGTGTAATAAAATACTGCTTTCCTGCCGTCGCCCTGAAATTCGACATCGCTGACCTTCATCTCGAGCCTTAATTCCAAGGCAATGGTGCGGGTCTTGTGCATCGTATCGAATTCCAAAGATTTCATCTCGTTCCATTTCTTAAGATCCGTTTCATGCGCCATGCGTAAGATATTCCCAATGTCGGGAGAGGTTTCGGCAACGCCTTTTTTGCGTAATTGAAACCGTACCAACTCGCCTACCATCGAGATAATCCCAATATCGTGCCCGGGATTGGTATCTACCGCGACGACATCGCCGACCTTAAAGTCGAGCTTGTTGGAGTTCTTATAAAACTCTTTGCGACTGCCCTTAAACCGTACCTCGACAATGTCGAAAGTAGGATATCCTTGGGGCAGTTTAATATCGCTAAGCCAGTTATGCACATTCAATTTGTTGCAGCCGCTGGTGCCGCAAGTTCCATTATTTTTACAACCCGAGGAAACTCCTCCGCCAGTTGAACACGTTCCACATCCCATATCTCAATTATTTAATTCGGCGGCAAAGATATATAATACGCCGCGAATTATCTGTAAATAAAATCTTGAAACGGTATCATCATTAAAAATTACCAAAAGAGCCTTCAAAAATTTCATGAACGAGATCAAAAAAATGCTGATTCGGATTCCCAATTTCCTGAGTCGAAACCCTTTTTGCTTTGATAAAAGACGATTTTCGACTCAGGAAATCTCGGTTTTGACTCAGGAAATCTCGGGTTTCACTCAGGAAATCTCAGGTTTCACTCAGGAAATATGGGGTTTCACTCAGGAAATATGGGGTTTCACTCAGGAAATCTCAAGCTCGATTCAGTTTAAATCTCTCATTATCACCGCTTATTCCGTCATTACCCCCTTTCATCCTCCCAAAACTCAACAATCGCTTCTAAAAAAGGAAGAATTTCCGAGTCCGATTTGGACTATGAAAAGAGCAATTATTCCTTTTCGATGACCAAGGTTACTTTATTGAAGTCGGCGGAGGCATTGATTACCTTTCGGAAGGTTTCAAACTCGGTGAGCGGTGCGGCGATGGATTTGTAGAACTCCTCGACCTTGATTATGACGCGGTCGCCATCCATTTTATAGGAGGATGTGAAGCTGAAATCGCGAACTCCGTTGCTGCTATGCGAGACATCGAGGTTGAGGTCTGCCAGGTTCTTGATTTTATAGCCCTTCGGGATGTTAAAAGAGATATTTCTGTTGTACCGATGCTTGTTTTCCAGCTCCACGGCGTTCTCCCTTTTCTTCTCGGCATAGAGTTGCCCTTGCGGACCGATGACGGTGCCTATCTTGAATAAATAATCCTTGCCTGCCTGCTCCAAAAAGCCCGTCCCGACCAGGTCTCCCTCCACAATGAAGGGTTTGTAAAAAGGGGAGATTGTATAATCGTCGTTCTCTAATCTTGTATTCTTCGCCTTCGATTCTTTCTCGCTGTCCTTTAATAATCTGATGACTTCGTCGTTCCTTTTTTCTTCGGTTATCAACTTAATATAGGGCTGGATGTTCATGGCGTTGAAGCCCGACATGCTTCGCTTTACGTGCATGGTGGCATCGCTCAAATCGTCATTGAATTTTATGGATATATCGTGGTCATCGTAGCTGATGTCGGCATCGAAAGTAGGGATGTGTTTGATCTCTCCGTAGCCCATTTCTTTCTTTGAGAGGGTGATGGTTTTAATAAACAAACCGTCGTTGTCGGACCACAACGCGGGGAACATCGGGAAGCGAAAAGCCATCTCTGCCGGGGCAATATATTTGTTTAAATCGGGGAAGAAGATGAGGTAATTGTCGAGGTAATTCCAGGACTCGAACTCGCCATCGAACCGAATCTCTTTCCGGTCGGTAGTTAAGACTATTTCGTGCTTAATATTTGCCTCCGTCAACATACCTGCAAAGAGCTTGACCATGCCCGCCTCGCCGGTATATCTGTTCTTTAGGATGTTGTTGAAATTATTGAATTCATCACCACTCACACCCTTCAATGCGAAGTTAGTTTTGATATAGTTTTCGATAGCGCATACCTGGGCTGTTTCATCCATGTTTTTCATGTGCATATCTTTAAGGATTCTATCGAGCCGGTCTCTGTAATTTGAAGCATGTTCAGCAAGATAAATACGTTCGTAGATAGTCCTCGCTGCATCTTGCCAGGTCAATAAATCTTTATCCTCCTTTTCGGTGCTCTTACTGATTTTTATCTCTACCCTCATCAGGTTAGCAGACGAAGCGGAATACTCCTCCTGCCGCAATTCAGGGATATTTGTGGCTTCCCCTATCAGATAATTGCGTTCCTCGATAACCGTGTCTTTCAAAGGAGGGAACTGGTTATAACATTTCGATTTAAAAAGGATTTTTTCGGGAGAAATAATTTCTATCCGAGAATGTAAGGTAGGGTTTTCATGCTGCATGAATTCTCTGGCAAAAAACACAGGGTATTTTTTCACGATGTAATAATATTCCACCTCCGACCCAATCTCCAAACCATCAATGGCAAATATTTTATAGGACCCGTTGTTATCATTTTGATCCAATACCTTCATGGCACTTTTCTCCACCTCTTTCACGACTCCGTTCTTGGATATTGACCGACCTTTTATCTCTACCACCAAGTCCACATTGTGCATGGAAACATAAATCTTATTATATCGTTCGATAGCCTTATCGTCATTCAGCTTGATGATCTTATGAACTGTACGATAAAGGTCAATATTATTGTTGTGGTTGTAGTAATATTCTTCCCGAACAAAGTTGTCTATAATCACTGCGGATTCTTTATCCAATTCGGCAGTGAGTTTATGAGGGACGGGATTTTCCTCCCACTTAAAACGCAAGATTTGTTTTGAAAACAAGCAGGCGGGAAGGATGAAAAGAAGACATAGAATTTTTAGTTTAATGTTCATAATATTTAATTAAAATTATTTCGAATTAGTAAGCACGACTACTTCCTTGTAGTCCTTGCTCAATTGTTTTGTCATCTTGTTCCATGTTTCGAACTTCGATTTCTTTAGTAGCAGATGATTCATATAAATTTTCTTATCGCAATAGATAAAATCACCCTTCTGGATGTAGGTTATATCATACCCGAATTCATCATCCTTGAAAGAATTGTTTGGAGGCAGGTACTTGATAGAATATCCCTTCGGTATCTCCAGTTTCGTAACATAACTGCTCATATATTTATACTCTGATTCCAAATCATTCTTCCGCTTTACGAGATTGATTTCATTGTCCTTATAACTCTTGTTCAGATTCAGATTTATGTAGATGGCATCATTGACTACTTGGGCATAATCGGGTAAAGTGTATTCATAGTTTATCGTTAAATCCTGATCCCTGTCCTCTAAACCGGTGTAGGAAAAATTTGTAACGTTGAACTTATTATTTCCTTTGCTTATGAATGATTTTATAGCATCATCGGCTTCGTCTTTCGACTTATTAAATTTGCGATAATAGACATCCAATTTGCGATAGCCGGAGAACACGGCTTTTCCGGTTCCTTTCATAATTTTATTCTCAATAGCAACATTGATTGTGTCGGTCATACGGTTTTTTTCTTGTTCAACGATGGGTATTTTTATCACTTCCCAATGTCCTTCCGGACTGCCGACCAAGGCTTCCTTTCCTTGAATCATTGCTGTGGGGAAACCGTAGGGAGTACATCTGCCGGTGGCATCGAAAAAGAGTTTCTCCCCATGAATTTCGGCACAGGCGATCATGTGATTATCGGTTATCGGTAAAGGCACATCGTAATAGGAATAAGGAATATCCCGCGTGCCGATCCAAGTCAGGTGGGTCTTGATTCCTGCGAACTTCATCATGTTCGTTAAGATGCTTGCCATATCCTTACAATCGCCGTAGCGGCGTGAACATACCAAGGCGGCATTGCGTGGTACAAAGCCCTCTAATCCTGCCTCGAAGGCGACGTATTTTATTTTATCCTGAACCCAGTAAAAGATACGGCGAGCTTTTTCTTTATCATCACTCACGCCTTTGCAGAGCGAATCTACGACGGCTTTCAGGACAGAGTCTTCCTTTACATTCACCTTGGCGGTGAGTGTGGAATACCAGGAGTATAAATCATCAATATCGCCCAACACTTTAATCGTTTTGCCGTCGTAAATATATTCTTCGATAGAGATTATTACATGTGGGGCGAAGGAACTGTATGGCGGAGCATCTTCTTCGAAATCGTACTCGGGGACTAAGTTCGCTTTCCAGGTGTAGGTGGTATATTTATTTTTATGTGTTACGGTAAACTTAATATTTGATGTGTCGCTGCCGTATAGTTTCGCCTTTATCTTTACTTCTTTGGGGAAGGTGATGGAGTATTCGGAGCTGACGACGGGAGCATAACTCCCAAAGTAAAACGGTGTGAGAAAATGCGGGTCCCGAATTTTTTGTTTATAAGTTACAAACGACCGTGCACCCTCTGTTACGCCGGGAAACAAGAATTCTATTTTCTTGCCGCTGCCATAAAAAATCCCTTTGCCGAAGTCATCTTTCTTAAAAAAATCGCGTACCATCATTACCCTGCCGCCATTTTTATCGGAGGTGATGGTTTGGGCTTTGATATTGCTTACTTCGCAGAAATCGGAACAATAAATTTCCTTGCCCGCGAGGTCTTTTACGCGGTCGTTGAGATACACTATTTCAAAACTATTCAGCCCGGTCATCGCCAAGCCCGAGTCCTTGATATCAATCATCATTTCCTCTTTAATCTCGGTAATTACAGCGTTATTATCGGGGAATCCGAGCTTCAGAGCTTCGTATTTCAGAGGGCTTTGGGCGGAATTATTTTTGGGTATAAGAATCAGGACGGCACCCAAAATCAGCATCCCGAGGAGAAAGTTTAATCGGCGATTTGCCAAGACATTTTTCATGAAATTAAGAATAAGAATTTACGATTTGTGAACGGGTCAAAACTAAATAAATTATCCGATTCTTTCGCCACCCCTTCTTTTTCCCTGATCTCAAACCCAAAAACCGCCGCCGCCTTCCATTTTATCAATTCAAATTTTATCCCCCGAAAGGGGCAAAAAGATTCTTTCGCTCCGCAAGAATAGTATTTCCTCTCCACATACTATTATTTCCTCTCCACATAATAGTATTTCCTCTCCACATAATAGTATTTGCTCTCCCCATAATAGTATTTGCTCTCCACATAATAGTATTTCCTCTCCCCATAATAGTATTTCCTCTCCACATAATAGTATTTGCTCTCCACATACTATTCTTGAAGCCCTCAAGAATAGTTTCAAAGCCCTTCAAACATGTTTCAAAGCCCTTCAAACATGTTTCAGGGGATGGCAAACAATTCTCTTTTCGATGAATATCAGGGCATTATGGTTTGATAAAAGGTTTTCGGGGAAGGAAAGGGCGTTTTTCGGAGAATAATTCCCTCCCTCCCTCGGTTTTATGATTTGGATTTTTTGAAGGATTTCTTGCCGAATGGTGGCTATCTCAAAACTTATTGCTAATTTTGCCCCTCGAAATTAATAAAATAAACTGTTACTATACCTTAAAATTTAGATGAAATTTATGAATCACATGCGCCGCCTCCCGATTTTTGCACTCCTTATAATAGGAGCTTTATTATTCCTTAATAATAACCTCGCAGCCCAATATTCTCAAACTACCCACCCGGGTACGACGGGCTACGAACAAAATAGCAGTACCGTAAGCTACTCGGATATGCTATTATACGATGCGACGCATCCCGATACGGACCCGAAAAACCCCTTGAACCCGATGAAACATAACATTCCGGAATCGGAATTTAATCACAGCGAAATACCGCCTATTCCGAATTACGGGACGGATAACACTAAATCGAAAACCTTGAGCAAAAGGATGAAAAGTAGTAACATTGCCTCGCCCACGCCTGATACCATCTTCGCAGGATTAACACAATCGGGGCAGATTATTCCTCCCGACATCTTTTGTGCCGTCGGACCGAACCATATCTTGCAGACTTTTAACACGCAAGTTAAAATTACGAGCAAAACAGGAGTTCAATCGCAAGCCCCCGTTTCGCTGACCAGCTTTTGGTCTTCCTTAGGCGGCGGGATGAGCTGCTTCGACCCGAAATGTGTTTACGATCCTTATACTAATAGGTATATCGTTACGGCTTTGTCGCTGAATGCTGCACAAACGGTTTCGTATTTACTAATAGGAGCTTCGGCAACGAACGATCCGACTGGGACGTGGCACTTGTTCCGTATCCTGATAGATGCTACGGGTGCGAATTGGTTGGATTATCCTGAATTAGGGTTTAATAAAAATTGGATTGTGGTGAATGGAAATCTCTTTAACAATGCTTCGGGTGCGTTTGCCGAAGACCAGATTTTTATATTCAACAAAGCGAATATCCTTGCCGGCACCAATGCTCAACATACTTTAATATCAGGTCTGACAAGCAACTTTTGCATTTGTCCAGCCTTCACCTATGATGCGACGATGAATGATTTGTTTTGCCTCGAAACCGCCGATGGTCCGAGTGCCGCCGTTACGTTATTCAAAATATCAGGAACACCTACCGCTCCGGTATTTTCGACTGTTACCTCTTACACAGGGACTATCCCTTGGGAGAATAATGGTAGCGCAACAGGCGCAGATACTGGTCCGCAATCAGGAACGACTCATAAAATAGCGGTGGGCGATGACCGGATCTCCAGTTGTGTTTATCGGAATAACTATCTTTGGTTTGCTCACAATGCGTATCTTCCTGTGGGCAACCCGACACGGGTCTCGGTAGCATGGTGGCAAGTAGATACTGTGGGGAATATTATTCAAAACAATTTGATAGATGATGCTACCGCGATAGATACTAACTACGTCTATCCTTCGGTTGCCGTGAATCAGGCAAATGATATGGTTGTCGGGTATTCTATGTTAGCATCAAACATGCACCCCAGTTGTGCCTTCTCTTATCGTGGCGCAGCCGATGCTATTAATACCATGAGAAACCCGTATATGTACAAGGGCGGAACGGCTTATTATTATCAAACATTGGGAGGTCCGAAAAACCGATGGGGAGATTATTCCGCCACCTGCGTAGATCCTTCGGACAACCAGACATTCTTCACCCTTCAGGAATATTGCACCGGAAATACCCTATGGAATACCGAATTCGCCAAGATATACCAATGCAACGTACCACCACCTGCCCCGATCATGGGTCCCTCTGATGCCTGCACCAGCGGCACTACCTTATTCTACGTCAATCCTGCGCCATGGGCTACCTCCTATACCTGGACCATCACCGGAACGGGATGGAGCGGATCGAGCACTACCGATTCCATATATATTACTGCCGGCACTGGCTCTGCGGTATTAAAAGTAACCGTGAACAATCCTTGCGGATCCAGCATTGCTGATTCAATAACCATTACCGCGAATGCAAGCCCCATCACCGTTTCGCCAGGTACCATTACGTATGATTCGGCATTATGCCAGGGAACCATTGTTTGGTTTAAAACCACGCCGATCTCCGGCATTACAGACTATGTCTGGACAATCGTTGCAGGAACAGGATGGGCGGGTACGAGTACGGTTGATTCCATCCCACTATTCGTTGGTTCTACGTCCTTAACCCTCACGGTTGCCGGAGTAAACGGCTGCGGTGCCGGTCCAGCAGCTGCCCGTCCGAACATGGTTCCGAGACCGATTTATACCTCCAACTTCAGCATTAACAATGCCAGCCCCGTACAAGGGCAACAGATTACCGCGACTTACACGGGCAACGCCCCGATTAATGCTACTTACAATTGGACCTATCCTTTAGGAACGGCAACCCCGGGAGGGACGGTACAAGGTCCGCAACATATCTACTGGACGACCATCGGGCAGCGGCATGTCAGCCTGACGGTTTACGATAGCGGCTGTACCTCGATAATTAATACCCATTCGCTCACGGTGGGGTTGTCCGGCATCCATGAACTGAAGGCTACCGCCCTGAATATTCAGGTATATCCTAATCCGAGCGACGGCAACTTTTATCTGGATTTCAAGGACGTGAAACATGAGGAATTAACTATCGAACTGATAGATCTTTTGGGGCAGGTGGTATATCATGAAGCTGTGCTGCCGCCGCTATCGTCCTTCACGAAAACGATTCATGTCGGGACGCTGCCGGCAGGCATCTATTGGTTAAATATCAAGGGGCAGGGCACTACCTTTACCGACAAAATATTTATAAAATAATCCCTCCCGAAGGGCTTAAAGTGGAAGGTCTAAGGTTTGAAGTTGTGGAGCATCCCAACTTTGAACTTTAGACCTTTTACTTTTCCCATAAATTCCAAAATTACTAATAGAAACCCACGTGTCCGTTGGGATTGACTATCATTTTAAGTTATAAAAGTGTCATTTTGGACCCTCAAAACCTTAAAAACGGCAACCCGTTTTCCAAAAACGGCAACCCGTTTTCAAAAAACGGCAACCCGTTTTCTGAAAAGGACAACCCGTTTTCAAAATAATTTAACCAACATTTAAGGAACTTTTTGCCGATGTATTCGTTTTTGAGTAAATTTGCAGCATTAAATAACATGAAACAGACGGCTAAGACTATGGAAAATCAGAATTCAAATTATCAGACCCTCATCGCCAAGTTGGATGAGTTCATCAGGAAATATTACAAGAATCAGCTTATTCGCGGTGCGCTTTATACGTTCACTATTTCGCTTTTATTTTATCTGACGGTGGCGGTTGGCGAATATTTCGGGCATTTTAATACCGCCGTCCGGACGTCGCTTTTTTATCTCTTCCTCGCGACGAATGCCTACGTGTTAGGGAATTATGTCGCCCTGCCTTTGTTCCATTTGTATCGGTTAGGCACGATTATTTCGTACGAGCAAGCATCGAAAATCATCGGGAATCACTTCGGCGACATCAAGGATAAATTAATTAATACCCTGCAACTGAATGCCCAGCAACAAGCTACGATAGACCCGAATACAGCGCAACTGATCGAGGCGAGCATCAACCAAAAGACGCGTGAACTGAAGCCCATTCCGTTCACTTCCGCAATCGATTTGACGGAGAATAAGAAATATCTCAAGTTTGCCTTGGTTCCCCTGATGATTTTCCTGGGCTTGTTTTTCATCAATTCCAGCATTCTCAAAGACGGCACCAAAAGGATGATTGAACACCGGACATACTTCGAGAAACCTGCGCCTTTCTCCTTCGAGGTTTTGAATAAAGACCTGAAAGCGGTGCAGCAAGAGGACTATCGGTTGGATATTCGGATTGCGGGAAATGAAGTCCCCGAGAACGCCTACATCGAGATCGGCGGCAACCAGTTTAAGTTGGAAAAAGAGAACAATGCAAGCTATCATTTCGACTTTAAAAATGTGCAAAAAAATACCACCTTCCACCTCATCGGGAATGGCGTAACAAGCAAAGAATATGAGTTGGTGGCGATCCCGAATCCCTTGGTACTGACCTTCGAGGCAGCATTTGAATATCCGGCATACACCGGCAAGGCGAACGATAAATTACAGAATACAGGCGACTTTAATATCCCTGCCGGCACGAAGGTGAACTGGAAATTCCTGACGAGAAATACGGATGCCCTGAAGTTGATCTTTAAAGACAATGCCGTCGTGGATGTTCATCTCATCGAGGCAAATAAATTCGGTTACTCACGGAAGTTTATGGAAAGCGACAACTATGCCATCTCGACCTCCAATTCTCAATTGAAAAGCAAAGATTCCATTCGCTATTCCGTAACCGTGATTCCTGATTTGTACCCCACGATAAATGTTGAGCAACAGAAGGATTCATTGAGCACCAAGCGGTATTTTTTCAAGGGTTTGGTGAAGGATGATTATGGTTTTAATAAATTGAATTTCGTGTATAAATTTCTCAAGACCGATGATTCATCCGCCAACAAGGGCAAGGAATTTGCCGAGGCTATTCCGGTTCATAACAACGCCATGCAAGATCAGTTCTTCTATTATTGGGATGCAGGAAACTTGAAGGTTTCGGCAGGAGATGAGATAGAATATTTCTTCGAAGTTTGGGATAATGACGGCGTGAATGGAAGCAAGGCAACACGGTCGGCGACATACATTTTCAAAGCTCCTACTTTGAAAGAAATCGAGCAAAGCACGGGAGCCAAGAGTGATGCAATCAAGCAGGAATTGAAGGATGCGCTTGCCGATGCAAAGAAATTAGAGAAGGATTTGAATGAAATAAACAAGGATATGTTTGATAAGAAATCATTGAATTGGGAGGATAAAAAGAAGATTGAGGATGTGATGAAGCGGGAGGAAAAATTGGAGAACAAAGCTGCCGAAATTCAAAAGGAAAACAAACAGAAACAAGAGAACGAAAAGGAATATAAGGAAGTCAATAAAGATATTCTGCAGAAGCAGGAGGAACTGAATAAGTTGATGGATAAGCTGATGAATCCTGAAATGAAAAAGATGATGGACGAACTGAAAAAGCTTATGGAGAACATGGACAAACAGAAGATTCAGGATAAGTTGGAGGAGATGAAATATTCGAATAAGGACATCGAGAAGGAGATGGACCGGACACTGGAGATCTTCAAGAAGATGGAAGTAGAAAAGAAGTTCACGGAAACGGTGGAGAAGATCAACAAGCTCGCGGAAGAACAAAAGAAGCTCGCGGACAAAACTGAAGAGAAGAATGCCGATACTAAAGAACTTGAAAAGAAACAGGACGACCTGAACAAGAGCTTCGAGGATATTAAAAAAGATATTAAGGAGATAGAAAAGAAGAACCAAGAACTGACGACTCCCGAGAAGATGGAGAATACAGATGAAGAGCAGAAGGATATTTCACAAGAGCAGAAGGAATCCAAAGAAAGTCTGGAACAAAACAAGAAGAGCAACGCCTCTAAATCTCAAAAGAAAGCCGCCGACAAAATGAAGAAGATGGCAGATAAAATGGCTGCCAGTGCTGCTGCTGCCGGTGCCGAAAAGGAAGGTGAGGATGAAGCTGCATTGCGGGCATTGTTAGAGAATTTAATTCGCATATCGTTCAACCAAGAGGAGTTGATGGGGCAATTGAAAGACTTTGATGTTAATAATCCTCAATACCTCAAAATCGGAAAGGACGAACGCAAGCTGAAGGACGATATGCGGATGATTGAAGACAGTCTTACGGCATTGAGCAAACGGGTTACCCAGATTTCTTCCACGGTAAATAAAGAGATTAACTCCATCAACATGAATATAGATAAGTCGCTTGATTTCTTTGAGGAACGCAATACCGGTATGGCGAGGAACAATCAGCAATATGCCATGACTTCGATGAATAACCTCGCGCTGATTTTATCCGAGGCATTGAGCCAGATGCAGCAGGCTGAATCGCAAGCCAAGCCGGGTTCGGGGGCTTGTAAGAAGCCTGGAAAGGGGAAAAAGAAAGATTCTATGTCGGATATTAAGAAGATGCAAGATAACTTGGCGGATGCTATCAAGAAATTAAAAGAAGGACAAAAGAAGGGTGAGAACGGTAAGAAACCCGGCGGCAAAGATGGCAAAGAAGGGCAGGACGGTGCGAAGCCTGGAGAAAATGGTAAGAATGGAGAAAACGGACCTAACGGAATGAACGAACAATTAGCCAAGTTGGCTGCTCAACAGGCTGCCATCCGCGATGCTGTGAATGAACTGAATAAATCTGAAAATAAGGATGGAAAGGGGTCTTTGGGCGACCTCGGGAAGATGGCGCAACAGATGGAGGAGGTACAGAAGGACTTGGTCAATAATAGAATATCACAAGAGACCTTGAACAGGATTGACCAAATCAAAACAAGATTATTAGAGAGCGAAAAAGCCGAAAAAGAACGGGAGCAAGACGAGAAAAGAGAAAGCAAAGAAGGAAAAAATGTGGCAAAACGTAACCCTTTCGATTTAGATGAGTATAAAAGGCTCAAATTAAAAGAAATTGAATTGTTAAAAACTTTGCCCCCTTCATTAAATCCTTATTACAGACAAAAGGTTGACCAGTATTTCCAGTCAATCCAAAACTAATAAATAATAATTATAATGCTTGTACAATATCCACCTAAAAAAATAGTACTAATGTCAAAACCCGAAAGTATAAATGCAGTAGAACGCCTGATAGACGATATTTGCGATGAATATAAAATATCAGAAGATTGTTACGGTAAGATGCTCATGGGAGTAACCGAAGCCGTTACAAACGCCATCTACCATGGCAACCACAGCGACGAGGATAAAACCATCGTCCTGACCTATCATTTCGATACCGACAAAATCTCTTTCTTCATCAAAGACGAGGGAAACGGTTTCGATTATTACAACCTCCCGGACCCTACCGCCGAGGAGAATTTGGAAAAACCGAGCGGTAGAGGAATTTATTTGATGAAACACCTCGCCGACCAACTGATTTTTGCCGACAATGGCAGCACGGTAGAGATGTTGTTTCACACTGCGTAGCTCTCACTCAACCGAGAATAAAGCCCTCTGACCATCAGGAAACACATGGTTCGGAGGGTTTTTTTATTTTCATCATGCAAAGGGACTGATTGAACCGATAATAGTACGATCATTCATTATGAAGATTCGTCCACAATTCATAAGTCATTTCAAATTTTATTTCTCCTTTTCCATGTGTGCCGATTTCTTGCCAGCCCGATGTTCTGTAGAATTTTTCTGCTCTCGTATTCGGCGATGTACCGAGCCAGACGGTTTCTTTTGTTTGATTAAAATACCAGTCCAGCATTAAGTTTTGAAGGTGCCTTCCGATGCCGCGATGTTCATATTCAGGACGAAGAAACAATGCCCAAATATTATGATCCTGCAAATCGGCGATGGCAAAACCCACTATCTGCGCATCCATTTCGCAGACCCAGCCCTTGCCGCGGAGGGTCAGAAATTCTTCGCAATCTTGGTCGGTTACCAAATCGGGATTCGACAACGTGTTTTCTTTTACCGAATGCCGAACGACTTGAATTTGCTTGATGTCGCTGGTGGTGGCTTCTCTATAAATCATTGTTTGAGATTTCATCCCGCAAATATACCCCATTTCCGCTACATTTTCCAAATCGTTTCCGGCATCCCCAAAAAGCTGCCTATATATAAAGGAGTGAAACAGGTGTCTTTCGATGCCGACAACATGTTTTCCGATGCCGACAACATGTTTTCCGATGCCGAAAACATGTTTTCTGATGCCGACAACATGTTTTTTTTAAAAATGATGACTCTTTTATAGCCAATAAAAAAATTTCAGTCGGGGGCATGAAAATTTATTTTTCCCAATTCCCCGTTGAAAACGCGATTTATTTTCATTTAATGCCCGAAATGTTGGGAATAATGAAAAGGCCTTCGGTAAAACCGATCTATCGGTACGGAGGACTTTCTGATTTATATCATCTTTCTTTTAAAGAGATTTTATTAGATTTGCGGCTTCAAAATAAAAAATAAGATGCAACCACTAACAAACAGGTCGGTACAGGTGAAGAAAAGGCAGATGACGCTCATCGAAAGGATGTATTTACCCGCCATTTTTAATGGCTTGATCATTACTTTTAAACACATGTTCAAGAAATCGCCTACCATCAGGTATCCCGAAGTGACGCGAGAATTTGCTCCCGTTTATCGTGGATTGCATGTCCTCAAACGTGATGATAAAGGTGCTGAACGCTGCACTGCTTGTGGACTTTGCGCCGTTTCTTGTCCCGCAGAAGCCATCACCATGATTGCCGAAGAACGCCAGCCTGGCGAAGAGAAATTGTATCGCGAAGAGAAATATGCAAAGGTTTATGAAATCAATATGCTGCGATGTATTTTCTGCGGATTATGCGAAGAAGCCTGCCCCAAGGAAGCGATATTCCTCACCACCGAAACCGTTCCTTCGATGTATAATCGTGCAGATTTTATTTATGGAAAAGATAAATTGGTCGAGACTATGGAAAACCGCGTTGATGTCTCGAAACGACAAGATACTAATGTGCATCTTAATGACTAATTGATTTATGGCACCTTATTTCTTCTATTTTCTTGCATTCCTCGCCATCTTCAGCGCGCTGATGGTTGTGTTTAGTAAGAATCCTGTTTATAGTGTTTTATTTTTGGTGATGACATTTTTCGCTATCGCCGGGCAATATATTTTGCTGAATGCACAGTTTTTGGCGGTGGTACATATTATCGTTTATGCAGGCGCCATTATGGTTTTATTCCTCTTCGTGGTGATGCTTTTGAATTTGAATAAAGAATTAGAACCACATAAATCATCCTTGCTAAAACTCGCGGGAGTAATAGCCTCTGGCATATTAATGTTGACATTAATAGGAACCTTCCGCGGTGCTACCGAACAAGTGGTGGGCGCGGGATTATCGGATGGTTTGACTTATAACAATCAAGTGGGATTGGTGAAGAATTTGGGGAAGGTATTGTTCAGCGATTTCTTGCTGCCATTTGAATTATCATCCATATTATTTCTCTCGGCAATGGTAGGCGCAGTGATGCTCGGAAAACGCGACAAAGAACCCATTGAATTATAATCAAACATGACAGACCAGATTACACATATCGCCAAAACCATCCCGATAGAGCACTATATTTATTTGAGTGCGATACTTTTTTCTATCGGAGTTCTTGGGGTATTAATCAGACGGAATGCCATCATTATTTTTATGTCCATTGAATTGATGCTGAATGCCGCAACGCTTCTCCTTACAGCCTTCTCGACCTACCGTTCAGATGCCGCAGGACAGGTCTTTGTATTCTTCATCATGGTAGTAGCGGCAGCAGAAGTAGCGGTAGGATTAGCGATAATCGTGATGATATTCCGGAATATCAAGTCTATTGACATTAATCTTTTGAATAAATTGAAGTGGTAATGGATAATATTGGATTCGGGCATAAAGAAATGCGATTCAACGGTGTGAATATTGGATTCGGCGGTGCGAGAATGCGATTTGACGGTGCGAATATTGGATTCGGCGGTGTGAGAATGCGATTCGACGGTAAGAATATTGGATTCGGCGGTGCGAATATGCGATTTGAAGGGTTTTTGACCGTCGTTGGACTTCCTCCAACGCCCGTTGGAATGGTTTCAACGCCCGTTGGAGAGGCACAAAAGGCGTTGGAACGGTTCCAACGCCCGTTGGAATGGTTTCAACGGACGTTAGAATGGTTTCAAGACTCATTGGGAGGCTCCAAAAGGCATTGGAACGGTTTCAACGCCCGTTGGGATGATTCCAACGCCCGTTGGAGGAAGTCCAGCGACGGTGTTTTCAAGGTGATTTACCTTATAAATGGCTTTTTTTATACTTTAGCAGCCTTAAATATCATAAAATAAAAATATATTAGTTATGGATTTTGAAGAATCTGATTTTGAAAAGCTAAAAAGCATTAATGAATTCAATGAGGTTTTCTTTAATAAATTTTTTGAAAATAATGAAGTCTATTTAAAGAAACAGTTTGAAATATACAGAGAAGGCTGGATAAACAAATTAGGCAATTATATTTTTTCGTTTAAGAAATCTGGATGGCAGATTTCTAATAAATATTTTGTTGGTTGGCCAAATGTAGATTATCCAATTTGTATTCCGTTTCAATCATTTAGTACTATAACATTTCATAAATATAACAAACTTTTTTCAATTCAATATTCATTCCTGTATAATGGTACACATTACGGAATTGTATCTTCAGATGAATTTGTATTATTGGAAGAAATGATGGAATCGTATTTAGTAAATCTTGAATTAATGGAATCCATTTTAGAAAAAAAAGAATTAGTAGAAATCAAAGAAAAAGAAGATCAATTGCAATTACAAGTCAGTACATTCCTAACAGCGAATACGATACCTGAAATCAGAAGTTTTAATGAAATACTTTTACAGAATCAAAAACAAATTGACAAAGAATATATACTACCTTTTGTAAAATTAAATGAGTATTTGAAAGCAAAACAAAATTCAATGGAAAAGCAGAGAATTATGTTGAGAGAGATAAATATTGATAACAATGTTTCAATGATATTAGACAACTTTGAAAAGCAAAATCAATACCTAAAATCGCTCCATGAAATATCAATAAAAATGATAAATGCTTTAATAGGAAATGAGTTAATCTTATTTTATACTATCTACAATGAATTTGAAAAACTCGGGATTTTTAATAGCAAATTTGAAAAGGATTTGCTCAATGCTATGGGGGATTTAAGTAATAATATTATAGGAGTTATGGATTCAATTTCAAGTCTTGAAAGTAGTGTTTGGACAGGGGTTAATGACCTTGTTTGGGAAATAAATAAAATTAAAAATTAAAATATTATGAGTTATTATATCTATGAAAACTGGCAAGCAAAAGATTTTAATGGTCCTAAAATTCACCAGTCTGATTGTGGATTTTGTCAAAATGGACAAGGTATGATAAAGGATGCTGAAAAGGGCAAACATGGAGTTTGGATTGGCCCCTTTGATGATTTAGAATTTGCGAGAGAATATTATAGAACACATTTTACTGAACCAATAATTGAAGATAGTTGTGTTAGAAATTAAAACAATTGACCCATGTTTACGCAAGAAACTCTAATGCAATATATAAAGGATTACATCAAAGCATGTAATGATTTGGGCGTTACTTTTAAGAAGGTAATCTTGTTTGGTTCTTATGCAAGAAATCAAGCAAATCAGTGGAGTGATATTGATTTAGCTTTGGTATCAGATGATTTTAATGGTGGCTCACTTGCCGATATTCACAAAATATCAAGAGCTTGTACTCGATTTTACGAAATCGAGCCGCATACCTACAACGCTACCTACTTTGAGGATGGTGATCCATTTACTGAAACAATAAAGAAAACAGGTATTGAAATTCCATTAAATTTAGAGAATTAAGAATGATACAAAACGCTTGGCTGATACCACTATTACCCTTGATAGGCTTCCTGATTTTAGGATTGGGAAATAAATTCCTGACTAAATCATTGTCTGGAATCATTGCCAGTGGAACGGTTCTCGGTTCATTCATCATTGCTGTAACAATTTTCCTTGGGTTTTTAAGCGGAGAAAATAAGGCAACAACCATAAATTTATTCGATTGGATTAACTCCGGAACATTACATATTTCTTTCTCTTTTTTGATAGATCAATTGTCTATGCTGATGGTTTTGATTATTACCGGAGTTGGTTTCCTGATACATGTTTACTCAATTGGATACATGTCTCACGATGAAGGATTCACAAGGTTCTTTGCATACCTCAACTTGTTTGTCTTTTCTATGCTATTGTTGGTATTAGGATCGAATTATGTAATCATGTTCATCGGTTGGGAAGGCGTAGGTTTATGTTCTTATTTATTAATCGGATTCTGGTTTAAGAATCAGGATTACAATGATGCCGCCAAAAAGGCTTTCATCATGAATCGCATCGGCGACTTAGGATTTTTATTGGGAATATTCTTAATCTACATGACCTTCGGCAGCGTAAATTATGCAGAAGTTTTTGAAGGAGCTAAAGGATTTGCATCAGGAGATTCAGTATTAGTTGTGATAACATTATTGCTCTTCATTGGAGCAATGGGCAAGAGCGCGCAGATACCTTTATACACATGGTTGCCTGATGCAATGGCTGGTCCCACACCGGTTTCTGCATTAATCCATGCAGCGACAATGGTAACGGCAGGTATCTATATGATTGCTCGTAGCAACGTGCTTTACACACTCGCACCAATCACACAAACAATTGTTTTATTTGTTGGGTTATTTACTGCATTTGTTGCCGCCACTATCGGTTTATTCCAGAATGACATCAAGAAAGTATTGGCATATTCAACGGTAAGCCAGTTAGGATATATGTTTGTGGCTTTAGGTGTTGGAGGATATAGTTCTGCAATGTTTCACCTCACCACACATGCCTTTTTCAAAGCCTTATTATTCCTCGGAGCAGGAAGCGTAATCCATGCTATGAGCGGCGAACAAGACATAAGAAAGATGGGTGGATTAAAGAAATATCTGCCGATTACCTACATCACCTTCCTCCTTGGAACATTAGCCATTTCAGGCGTTCCTCCATTCGCAGGATTCTTTTCTAAAGACGAAATCCTTGCATTAACCATCGGGCCATTCTCCAATATTATCTTCATCGTATTAAGTTTCACATCCGTTCTGACAGCGATTTATATGTTCCGCGTTTTCTTCCTGACATTCCACAGCACCTTCCGAGGCACCGAAGAACAGAAACATCATCTTCACGAAAGTCCTGCAACAATCACTATTCCATTAGTTATTCTTGCTATCCTTTCCACTGTTGGCGGCTTTCTTGGAATGCCAAGGATCATGAGCGAACATCATTTCTTAAGTCAATATCTTGCCCCGATATTTGAATTCTCTGATTTAAAAAGCGAAGCAAAAGCCCCTTCCGAATTTGCTGAATATACCATCATCATTGTTGCAGTAGTAGTTCTTGCATTGATTGTTTTGTGGGCAATGAACCGCTACATCAAAAAGGCATCTGTACCTCCAGCCGATGATAAACAGACTCCCGCATTGAGAAATCTTATCTACAACAAATATTACATAGACGAGCTATACGATGCCATCATTGTTGCTCCGATCAACTGGTTTGGAAAGCAATTCAACAACATCATCGAGATACAAATGATAGATGGTTTCGTAAACTCCATTGGCAAGACAGTTATCTGGGGAGGCAAAACATTACGCCTTGTCCAGACTGGTGCCATCGGCTTTTACATCTTCGTGATGGTAGCCGGAATCATCGCAATATTATTGTATAATTTTATTCGATAGGGAGCATTCGATAGCTCCCATCCGCGTGGCTGGAAGGTATTCCTTCCTTCCGACAACTTCCATCCACAGGGCTGGGAGGCATTCCTTCCTTTAGATGGCTTCCATCCGCGTGGCTGGGAGGCATTCCTTCCTTCAGATGGCTTCCATCCGCACGGCTGGGAGGCATTCCTTCCTCCAGATGGGTTCCATCCGCGTGGCTGGGAGATGTCGGATGCTCCAGATGGGTTCCATCCGCGCGGATGGAGCCACAACGTAAAAGCATGTCGTTTTTGGGAAAATGGGGCATTTTGGAGGGTTTTTAGGGATAAATCTCGATTCCGACTCTCCTCCGAAGTCGCCGACCAAGGGCAAAATAATTCTCCAATCCTCAACTATTATTCCCGATTCTTTGGCTATTGATATTTTAATTTCTATTTTTGCCACGATAAAAAACAAAAACTACCGTATGAAGCGACCATTACTTTTTTCTTTAATTCTCCTTTTCTCCCTCCTTTTCTCTGCAATTGTTGATGCCGAAAACAAGGATTCTGCAACCATCAAAGTTAGCGGTTATGTAGATGCATATTATGCCTACTATACCGATTCTGTCGGCATTGGCAACTATCAAAAATTTCCTTCCGTTGATGCTCGCAGCAACTCCTTCGGCTTGAATCATGCGATGATTACGGCGCAGTACGATGGCGATAAATTTCGGGGCATCGTTACCGCTCATTATGGTGATATTCCTCGCAGCGCATGGTCCTCTACTTTTAATGGAATCATGGAAGCCCATGCAGGGGTACGGCTTTGTTCCAAGCTCTGGTTGGATGCCGGATTTTTCCGTACCCATACCGGTGCAGAGGGATTATTGCCGAAAGAAAACTTCACGTCTTCGGTGTCGGTGTCGACTTATTTTGAGCCGTATTATGAGAGTGGATTCCGGTTGGATTATCATCCCTCCTCGAAGCTTTCGATTGATTTATATTTCTTGAATGGATATAATATTTATGAAGACAATAACGACAAAAAGTCTCTCGGATTAAACCTGACTTATGCCTTTAATGATAATGCCAACATAGGCTATACGAACTACATTGGGGATGATACGCCGCTTGGCGCGGATACGATTTCTCACAATAGAATCTTCCAGAATATCTTCGCTAATTATCAGGTAGGGAAGCTGAAGATGCAGGTAGGGGTGGATTATATTCTGCAACAAAACTCAAACATCATCAAGCAGAATAAAACTGTTGATTGCCTTAGCGGGGTCTTGAGTTTTAAATTCCAGACTACCCATAAATTTGCCGACTATATGCGGTTTGAATTATTCAACGACCCTAATGGTTTTATGGCAGGCATCATTACGGATAAAAACAATGAATTGACAGGCTTAAAACTCTATGGAATCACTTACGGACTGGAGCTAAAACCCATTGACAACGCCTACATTCGCCTCGAGGCAAGAGAATTAATAATGGATAAAAACCAAGAAATATTTCAATGGAATAACAAGCCTCAACACAACCGTCACGAAGTATTATTGAACCTCGGAATCTCTTTCTAAACAAATATTCTTAAACAAACTTAAACCCTAAAACTAAAAATTATGTTCGACACAGGTATTACCGGCTTTATGCTCTTAGCAACAAGCCTTGTCATGTTAATGACACCCGGACTCGCCTTCTTTTACGGAGGTCTTGCCGGCAAACAAAACATTCTCGGCATCATGATGCAGAGCTTTGTTTCCATGGGAATCACGACCATTATGTGGTTCATCTGCGGCTACTCGCTTTGCTTCAGTGGCGATGTAGCAACGCATTCCGATTGGCTCTTTGGCATCATCGGTAACTGCAACAAAGTCTTTATGAACGGTGTTACTTTGAACACTCCCTATTCAGGTAATGCCAAGCTGCCTGAATTTGTTTTTATGGCTTATCAGATGATGTTCGCCATCATCACGCCAGCCCTTATTACAGGAGCCTTCATGAACCGCGTAACCTTCAAAGGTTATCTGATTTTCCTGATGCTGTGGCAACTTTTGGTTTACTATCCATTCGTCCACATGATCTGGGGTGGAGGGATATTGGCGGCTCATGGTGTACTCGATTTTGCTGGTGGAATTGTTGTTCATGCCACTGCCGGATTCGCTGCCCTTGCCTCCGTTATCTATGTCGGCAAACGAAGAAACCCTGTCCATAAACCAAACTCCATTCCGCTGATTGCATTAGGTACCGGCTTGCTTTGGTTTGGCTGGTATGGCTTTAATGCAGGCAGTGCCTTGAATGTGAATGCCATTACCGGATTAGCGTTTTTAAACACCGATGTAGCCGCATCCTTCGCAGCGATTACTTGGTTGATAATAGAATGGAGTTTACAGAAGAAACCAAAGTTTGTAGGCTTACTGACAGGTGCCGTAGCAGGGCTTGCCACTGTTACACCTGCTGCCGGATATATCTCTTTACCGTATGCTGCTTTAATAGGCATCGCATCGGGAATTGTATGTTATATCGCGGTTGATTTCAAGAACCGCAGAGGATGGGATGATGCGCTCGATGTTTGGGGAGTGCACGGCGTAGGCGGCGTTCTCGGAACGATTTGTCTGGGGATATTCGCTGCCAAAGGCATTAACCCTGACGGCGCAGACGGCTTGATTCATGGCGGCACCAACTTCTTCATCAAACAAGTAGCTGCCACTGCCGGAGCAGCCGTTTATGCCTTTATCTTTACTTATATTATGCTGGCGGTGATTAATAAAATTACGCCTGTAAGAGTAGCCGATCATGAAGAAGATAAAGGCTTGGACGAAGCATTACATGGCGAGAGTGCCTACGACGAAGGAGTTCTTTAAGTTAGTATAAACAAATTGATGCTCCTATAACATTAGCCTTTAAATCCTATTCAAAGGGGACTATCATCTTATGATGATAGTCCCCTTTGTCATTAGTATTAGAGAGAAAGATGGTGTTGCCAGGAATCCTCTACGGTTATTTCCCTACTTTTGCAGCATGAAGAAAATATATTACCTCTCGACATGCAGCACGTGTAAGAGAATTATGGATGACTTGCGGTTGCCGCAGGATTTTATCTTACAAGATATTAAAAAAGAAAAGATAACGCCCCAACAGTTAGACGAAATGCAGAACCTTGCAGGCAGTTTCGAGAATTTATTCAGTCGAAACGCGATGAAGTATAGGACGATGGAGCTGGGGAAAAAGAATCTCCAGGAAAAGGATTACAAAAAATACATCCTTGAGGACTATACCTTTCTGAAGAGACCGGTGATCATCATCGGGAAACAGATATTCATCGGCAATGCACCCAAGACCTTTGAGGAAACACAGCAAGCCCTCCAAAACCTATAACCTTTCCCTGAAAAAGTCTTGATGAATAAAAAATTCCGAGCACATATCTTCCTGCTCATCGTCAATTTTATCTACGGGGCGAACTATACCATCGCCAAATCGTTGATGAAGGATTATATTCATCCGATGGGCTTCATATTACTACGCGTGTTGGGCGCGACGACCTTGTTTTTCCTCATCAGCCCATTCTTTAAGACCGAGAAAATAGATAGGAAAGACTTCCCGATGTTGATTTTCTGCGGAGTGATAGGCATTGCCGTGAACCAGTTATTATTTTTCAAAGGATTAAACTTAACAGGAGCCATCAACGCATCCCTGATCATCACCACCAACCCCATGATTGTATTACTCGTAGCTGCTTTGCTGATCAAAGAACGCATTACGAAGTGGAAAGTAGGCGGTATCCTTGCCGGAGCATCAGGAGCCGTGATTCTTATCTTATTTTCCAAGCATGCTGATGACGGAAAGCACGCCATCGCAGGCGATGTTTGGATCTTTCTAAACTCTTTTTTCTATGCCGTTTATCTTGTGTTGGTCAAACCATTGATGCTGAAATATCATCCCTTAACAGTTATCAAATGGGTATTCATTTTCGGGCTGCCGGTAGTTCTTTTTTTCGGTTATGACGAATTAATGGACGTACAATGGAGCACATTCACCCCGAATATATGGCTCGGCGTAGCCTTCGTAGTCGTGGGCAGCACCTTCATCGCCTATTTATTCAATATTATAGCACTCAAAGAAGTCAGCCCCGAGATAGTCAGCATTTATATCTACCTCCAACCGATTATCGCCACCATTTTCTCGCTTTCGATGAACCATGAGCGCATTACGATGGTACAAATCGCGGCATCTATGCTCATTTTCGCAGGCGTTTACCTCGTCAGTGCCCCTTTAGAGAAGGTTCGGAAGCAGCCTTAATACCTTATTCATAAGAATACCCATCATCCTATTATTGTTGCACCGCCAAAGCGGATGCAATCATAATAAGATGATGAAAAAAGTATCAAACAGGGCAAACAAGGATTAACAATCACGACCGAGGCAATGCTTCTGGAAGGTTTTTCGATGGTGGCTGAAGTGATTGGGATACAAATAGTAGCTTAAACATATGCCAAAAAAACTCAAACGTATCTTTTAGTAACAATAAGATACCTTTTAGTAACAATAACTTACCTTATAACAACAATAACTTACCTTATAGCAACAATAACTTACCTTATAGCAACAATAACTTACCTTATAGCAACAATAACTTACCTTATAACAACAATAACTTACCTTATAGCAACAATAACTTACGTTTTAGTAACAAAAAGATACCTTTTAGTAACAATAAGATACCTTTTAGTAACAATAACTATGGTTTTGATTTTTTATACCATAGTAATGGGTGCCATCTCCATTGAAAAACCTTTCAGAAGCATCGCTTTGGTCGGGATTCTGATACCTTGTTTGCCCTTTTTGATGAAAAACTTCGCCATCATCATGTTTTATTCCATCCTTAATACTAATTTCATCGTGGTATGATTGCATCCGCCCTTGCGGTGCAACAATACGACGATGAATACGATAAAAGCTATCGCGAATAAAAGTATTTAATTGCTCGAAGCGATTTCAGAAAGGATGTCCATGAATACGTGGCACAGGTTTTCGATGGCTAATTCCAATTTCCAACTGTCTTTATTGCGCCTTTCCACATAGTTCGACACGGCTCTGATTTGTGCACACGGCAATTGCTCCATCAGGCATGAATAAAGGAAGGCAGCCCCCTCCATCGTCTCTACTTCGGGATGGTTTCGGTTAATGATTTGTTGGATACTGTCCTCCTTTCCGTGGACTGTATTCACTGTGATTCCCCGCACCTGTTTTATTTTATTCAAAGCATGCAATTGCGGCGGATGATAGGAGAATAATTCGCCGTTTTTGAATGGGAATTGATCCTTGCCTATTAATTTCATATCGAAAATAGATAGAAACTCGACGCCATCCTCTGCTCCTGTTTCGGGGAAGGCATCAGAAGAAACGTGCAGCACCGTCCCGAGCGGAATATCCTTTATAAAGCTGCCGCAAACGCCTATATTATAGGTCATCGTATAGAAAGAATGCGCCAATTGCTTACCTAAATGATAGGCAGTAGCCACCATCCCCACGCCAGTGATCAGAATATCTATCTCCACCTGTTGGAATCGGTATTGTTTCAAGAACTTATTGGTGATATTGATAACCTCCAGGTGTTCTGTAATCAACTTTACCTCGCCTTCGGTAGCAACTACGATGAGAATCTTGATCATAAGAATAATAGGGTGAACCTATCCACGCAGAAGCTATTAAATAGCCGCCTGCCCCAATAGAATAACAGGGTTCTCGAGGAAATATTTCAGCGTCTTCAAGAAAGAAGATCCGGTAGCACCATCCACCACGCGGTGATCGCATGAAAGGGTAACCTTCATCACATTCCCAGGAACGATAATGCCATCTTTCACCACCGGCACCTGCTTAATAGCCCCGACCGCCAATATACAAGCATCGGGAGTGTTGATAATAGCCGTGAATTCGTCAATGCCAAACATGCCGAGGTTAGAAATGGTGAAGGTATTGCCTTCCCAATCCGTCGGTTGTAGTTTTTTATCCTTCGCCTTCTGTGCAAATACCTTTACTTCGGCTGCTATCTCGGTTAATGTCTTGTTATCCGCGAAGCGAACAACAGGAACCAACAAGCCTTCTTCAACAGCAATCGCCACCCCGATATGAATATGATGGTTATGGCGAATCTTATCCCCCAACCACGATGAATTTACCTTAGGATGCTGTCTCAAAGCCGCTGCCGAGGCTTTAATAACAAGGTCGTTGAATGAAATTTTGGTATTCGCAACAGCATTAATGCTCTCTCTCGCTACCATTGCATTGTCCATGTTAATTTCCATCGTCAAATAGAAATGCGGCGCGGTGAATTTGCTTTCACTTAATCGCTTCGCAATCGTTTTTCTCATTTGAGAGATTGGAACTTCGTCATAGCTTTCCTTATCAACTTTATCATGATGAGTAAGCATTCCTGCCGGTGCAATGAATGGTTTATACCAGTCAATATCACGTTTTACAACACGTCCACCTTCGCCAGTGCCAATGACTTTATTCAAATCAATTCCTTTTTCTTTGGCTAATGAAATCGCAAGAGGAGAGGCTTTCTTCCTGTCATCAGAGGTTGATTCAACTGGCTCTTTCTTTACTTCAACTGGTTTCTTTTCTTCAGCAACAGCATGTTTCTTAGCATCCTTACTATCATCTTTTTTCTCTTCCTTTGCTGGAGCTGCTTCTTCTTTTGGTTTATCAGCTTCTTTTGCTGGCTCTTCTTTCTTGGCTTCGGTTTTAGGAGTGGCATCATTCAATAATGCTTTATAATCCTCTCCCTCCTTCCCGATAACGGCAATCACTCCATCCACCGGAACTGCCTGTCCTTCCTTGATTCCGATATGCAACAAGGTCCCTTCGGAATAGGATTCCAATTCCATCGTTGCTTTATCTGTTTCTACATCGGCAAGGACTTCACCGTTCTTTACTTTGTCCCCTACCTTTTTATACCACTTCGAGATAACGCCCTCTGTCATCGTGTCAGACATCTTGGGCATTCTTATTACTTCTGCCATATTTTATAATTATTCTTGTATGTATGGATAATCTTCCTGCATATAAACATCCTTGTACAATTCATTTGGATCCGGATAGGATGATTCTTCTGCAAACTTCACCGCTTCTTCAACAATATCCTTCACCCTGTTATTGATTGCTTCCAACTCCTCATTCGTAGCGTATTTCTTTTTGATAATAGTATTCAATACACTTTCAATAGGGTCTAAAGCTTTGTAATGTTCCACTTCATCTTTGCTACGATACTTCGCCGGATCAGACATGGAATGCCCTTTATAGCGATAAGTCTTTATCTCCAGATAAGTTGGTCCATTACCTTTCCTTGCTCGTTCCACAGCTTCTTCCATAGCATAATGAACCTCTTCGACAGACATTCCATCCACAGGCTTAGAGGGCATCTCATACGCCAAACCTAACTTCCAAAGCTCTGCAACATTGCTGGTTCGTTCTACAGAGGTTCCCATTGCGTAGCCATTGTTTTCACAGATAAAAATCACAGGCAACTTCCAAGTCATCGCCATATTTAATGCCTCATGGAATGCTCCCTGGCGCACCGCTCCATCACCCATGTAACACACACAAACCAAATCCGAACCACGATATTTCTCTGCAAAAGCAATCCCTGCTCCAAGAGGTATTTGCCCACCTACAATCCCATGCCCACCAAAGAACCGATGCTCCTTCGAGAACATGTGCATAGAACCACCCTTGCCCTTGGAGCAACCAGTTTCTTTGCCATACAATTCAGCCATCACTTCCTTTGCCGGAATGCCTTTTGCGATAGCATGTGCATGATCGCGATAAGCCGTAATCATTGCATCTTCGGGACGAAGGACTGACATTGCTCCTGCCACCACAGCCTCTTGCCCGATGTATAAATGACAGAAGCCTTTGATCTTTTGCATGCCATATAATTGCCCTGCCTTCTCCTCAAAACGTCGCATTAGCAGCATGCTTTCGTACCAATGCAGGTAATTTTCTTTTGTAAATTTTGTCTTAGCCATTTCTTTTCTTTTGAGCGGCAAAATTAGAAAAGAAAATCTAAATTATTGAATGACCAATTTCCCCGTTGCCAAAGCCCCACTATTGTCCACGAGTTTATAGAAATACATCCCCTGTTGCAAATCTCCTGCATCAATCGTGAATTGTTTATTCGTTCCAACAACCGTGCTCTTCACCTCTCTCCCAAACAAATCATAAATAATTAAGGCTGTCTCTTTCGTAGTATTTCCTTGAATGATAATCGTCGTTTTATCATGGAAAGGATTCGGCACAATCGTGCAATAATTCAACATCGGATTCTCAATAATTCCCGTTGTGAAATTCGGATGCACGACATTGATGGAGACAATCGTATTCTTCAATCGCATCAGATAATAATTACAACAAAAAGTATTCGTACACCCTACCGAATCCGTGATAGACAGGCAGATATTGTATGCTCCAGCATTGGCATATTGATGGCTCGGATAGGGCGTGAAATCATGTGTGCTGTTATCTCCCCAATTCCAATCATAAGTCAATGGAGGCACGCCCGATGCCATGTTCACAGCGAAGTAATGATGTAGAATATTAGTGTCGGGATAGAGATCAAAATGCGCCGAACAATTGCCTGTGCCTATGGTTACTGAATCGCAAAGATGACAGCCTCCTGCATCAGAAACACAGACTTGATAGGTGCCTTGCAGCAAGCCCGTAGCAGTGCTCGTGGACTGGAAAGGCGAGGTGTACCAAGAATAAAGATATGGCGTAGTTCCTCCGGTGGCAACGACCGTCCCGGTGCCATCCAGACAAGTGCTGCAGGTGGCATTTGTTACCGAAGTAGCGATAGCAAACGAGGTGCAGTTAGTAGAATCCACATACACCGAATGGCAGGCAGTACAGCCGTTTGCATCAATTACGCAGACGGTATAAGTGCCCGGCAAAAGATTCACAGCGGTCTGTGTTGTTTGAATCGGGGAGGAATTCCAGGTGAAGGTATATGGCGCGAAACCATTAGACATGGAGACATGCGCGGAGCCATTTGCACAGGTGCCGCAGGTGGCATTGATAGCTGTTGTTGAGAGTTGGAGATTGCAGCCAGAGAGATAACAGTTTTGTGTATCTATAGGAAAAACAGAAACAAGACCTAAAGAAATATTAGTGTATCCATCATAAATATGGGAGTGAATAGTGGCAGAGTCAGTGCTGCACCAGTAGTTATTCTTTAGTGAAGCATTACTATTAAAACTCAAAGTATATTGGATGGCTAAAGAAGAATTATTGCAAATTTTATTACAGTAAATTGTATCCATTGCAGAATTTAATACAAAGCCAGTATCGTTACTTTCAATCACATTATATGCAATTACATTTGGATAATTAATCATTGTTTCATTCACTCCAATTCCATTATATTTAATTTCACAATGAAGTATAGAATCAACACCATTATTTATATGAATTCCTTCAATGGTATTGGAATCAATTACGGTATTTTGGATTGTACAAGACCCAGTTAATAGTCCATGCTGATTGTATTTAATGATGCAATTTAAAACCGTACCAGTACAAATTAATCCAGTACTATTCGAATCAATAATACAATTATTAAAATGTAAATCTGAATAACTGCTATTTGCTCCTGTTTGGTTGTTATTAACACTGCAATTATTAAAAGATGTTGCGCTTGCGTTATTATCAATTCCAATTTGATTCATTCTAAAAAGGCTATTTGAAACATTATGTGAACCGTAAATTAATGTTAGTCCTGTAGAATTATTTATAAAACTACTGTGATTAATATTTCCATCATACGAGACGCATCCTAAAGTATCATTATAAAAGAGACATGAATCAACAAATCCTGCTATTGAGAACCCTTCAATATTATTAGCAAAGATTGAGTTTTTGATATAGCATGAATCCAAACTAATATTATAAGCTCCATCCATTCCACAGTAGGCATAGTAAACATTGCAAAAATTAAATTGCCCGTTTACCGCCTGGTTAAAATAAATTCCTCTATAGATACCAGGTATGGGTGTTGAACTATTACTTGTAAATGTAATAGAATCGGTCATCGTTCCAATTGCAATTATGGAAGATTGTCTAATCTCTAATCGCATACTATCCGCAAACTTCACCACCACTCCTGCCTCGATAGTCAGCGTTACGCCGGGAAATACCACCACAGTATCTGTTACGATATAAGGACTATTGGCATAAGTCCAGGTGGTGTTGGTGTAGATGCCGCCACTTACATTGGTAGCTTGGCAATTGAGAATTGAGAGTTGAGAAGTGAGAATTAAGGCGAGGAAAAGGATAATTTTTTTCATTGTATAATCTTTTAATTAATATTTAATGGCACAAAATTACGAAAAAATTATATTAACAATCACAATCTACCTCCATGTTTCTACAATCTACGTCCATGTTTCCGCAATCTACGTCCGTGTTTCCCCAATCTACGTCCATGTTTCTACAATCTACGTCCATGTTTCTACAATCTACGTCCATGTTTCTACAATCTACCTCCATGTTTCTGCAATCTACGTCCATGTTTCTACAATCTACGTCCATGTTTCCGCAATCTACGTCCATGTTTCTACAATCTACGTCCATGTTTCCACAATCAACAGCCGTATTTTCCCAATCAACAGCCGTATTTCCCCAATCAACAACCGTATTTCCCCAATCAACAACCGTATTTCCCCAATCAACAGCAGTATTTCCCCAATCAACAGC
>CAIMUP010000005.1 GCA_903844645.1 uncultured Bacteroidota bacterium | reverse complement strand
TTTGCCAAAT
Source organism: uncultured Bacteroidota bacterium (assembly GCA_903844645.1). Taxonomy (GTDB): domain Bacteria; phylum Bacteroidota; class Bacteroidia; order AKYH767-A; family JABDAW01; genus JABDAW01. Next base: position 7,034 of record CAIMUP010000005.1, on the reverse strand, counting down.
GATGACCACCAAATAGGAAAGGATGGCGACCAAATGGCAAAGGATGGCGACCAAATGGCAAAGGATGGCCACCAAATGGCAAAGGATGGCGACCAAATGGCAAAGGATGACCACCAAATGGCAAAGGATGGCGACCAAATGGCAAAGGATGGCCACCAAACCCAAAAGGATGGCGACCAAATGGCAAAGGATGGCGACCAAACAGAAAAGGATGGCTTTTACACCTGTTTCCAGGGTTATTTTATGGTTTTTGGGGGCGATGTGGGGGAAGTTTTCTAGTTTTGCGCCCTTAATTAATACGCTAAAATTATTTAAAATAAAAAAAACAAATACAATCATGGCTCTCCTCTTATTATTAGCAGAAATCTACTCCTTTATATATAGGGGCATTTAATAACGGAAATCGGGGCTTGCTTTTCTTATTCCAGATAATATCAGTAGTTTTGCTGCGATAAAAAATGTCTTACCAAAATCTTATACAAAATGAATTACAAAATTAATGAACACCGATCATCCCGCGTGGCAGGGAAAGTAATCGCTACACAATTAATCTTTATGGCTCTGTTTATTTGCCAGAATGTGAATGCACAAACGGAAATAACACTGCCTAAATTTGAGGGGGAGACTGTTGTTTTAAGGACCTTGGAAGCTACCGGCTATTTTGATCCTACACTTTCTATATCAGATGGAGGTAAGCAGCAATTTTCAATGCCATTAAAAAAGCTAAAGGAGGTAAATGAAATCCCAAATGCATTGACATTAGCAATAATTATTAATAATCTCAAAAAGCAAGGCTACAAACTAATAAGTTCTCACAGTGGAGGGCTTTCTGGTAATAATTTTACAGTAGCATCTACTTATATCTTTCAGAAGGATTAAGCATAGATTTGACGATACAATATGTACGGTATTGTCAGATCTTAATCGTCGTGTGATAGCTCCGCTTTTGCGGGCTGCAACACGACGATGATGAATAGGAGTATCCACTTACTTTGTGGGATAAAGATAATTGGAGAAAGCCAAAAGATTCGCCTCCTCGAATTTATTTCCAATTAATTGAATGCCGAAAGGCAAGCCGTTAGTATGTTTTCCCATCGGAATTGAGATGGCAGGTAAGCCGGTAAGGTTCGCCTGAACGGTAAAAATATCTTCGAGATACATGGTTACGGGGTCGTGAACAGAATCTATCGCGAAGGCTGTTTTGGGAGTAGTGGGTAATAAAATAAAGTCGTAGGATTTAAGAATCTCCAGTGTTTTATCCTGAAGAATTCGTCTTACTTTTTGCGCTTTGGAATAATAGGCATCGTAATATCCGGCACTCAATACAAAAGTGCCGAGCATGATTCTTCGTTTCACTTCTTCTCCAAAACCTTCCGTTCTCGATTTCACATAAATGGAATTAATATCCGTGGCATTGGAACTTCTTCTGCCATAAATAACGCCGCCATATCTCGAAAGATTGGAGGAAGCCTCGGCAGTAGTGAGGACATAATAAGTGGGAACCATATACTCCAAAAAAGGAAACGAAACAGCCTCGACGGTATGCCCTTCATCTTGCAATTTCTTGATAAGATTTTTAAGATGGGTAGCGATTTCAGAATCCAGATGTGGGTTGTTAATACACTCGGAGATGTACCCGATTTTGGCTTTGCCAGAATAGTTTAATTTAGTGGAGTAGGAGGGAACTTCCTTTGATGAAGCCGTGCTATCATAGTTATCTTTCCCTGCAATAACTTCGAGAATCAAAGCGGCATCTGCGATAGAATGAGTGATGGGTCCTATCTGATCAAACGAGGAAGCATAAGCCAACAATCCATATCGCGAAACGCGACCATAAGTGGGCTTAAACCCAACAACTCCGCAGAAAGATGATGGCTGCCGAATTGACCCTCCGGTATCAGTTCCCAATGCGGCTAAACACAAACCGGCAGCTACAGCAGCAGTACTTCCACCAGAAGAACCACCCGGAACTTTGCTGTTATCATGCGGATTAAGAACAGGACCAAAGGCAGAATTTTCATTGGAACTTCCCATCGCGAATTCATCGCAATTAGTTCTGCCAATAATGATGGCATCTTCCGCCAAAAGCCTTTCGACAACAGTCGCAGAATACAGCGAAGTGAAGTTCTCTATCAGCTTTGAGGATGCCGAAACACGATGGTCTTTATGGCAAATAACATCCTTCATGGCGATGACCATCCCTGCTAACTTCCCTGCCGTTCCGGCTTGCAGTTTCTTATCCAATTCTTTGGCAAGATGCAGGGCTTCATCGGTATAAACTTCCAAGAAGGCGTTGAGATGTTTATTCGTTTCTATCTTATAAATATAATCCCGAACAAGGTCATGACAAGTAATCGTCCCTGCCTTTAAATCGGCTTGGATGGAGGATAAAGTGGTGTAGTTTTTCATTAAATAATGCAAGTTTACTTCATCGCCGATGCTGTCAATACCGAAAACCACGAAGGCAAACTCCGTGGCTTCTTTTTCACCGGTTTTGGCGGTAAACTACTATTTTTCCTTGGTCTTCCCCTCGGTAATTTTATTGTCGTCATCGCCATCACCGCCTTCCTTGTAGGCTTTTTTGAAATCGTGAATCCCTTTGCCCAAACCTTTCGCTAATTCAGGAATTTTTTTACCTCCAAATAAAAGCAATATCACTACGATGATGATTACCCCATCCCAACCCTCGAACAGATTGAGGAAACTTAACATTATTGTACCTATCATGATTATTTAATTAGACCGCAAAACTACAAAAATTATCCGAAAAACCTCATTTTGCCCTGGAAAGAACTTTCCTTCCCTTGGGAAGAACATTCCTTCCCTTGGGAAGAACATTCCTTCCCTTGGGAAGAACATTCCTTCCCTTGGGAAGAACATTCCATCCCTTGGGAAGAACATTCCTTCCCTTGGGAAGAACATTCCTTCCCTTGGGAAGAACATTCCTTCCCTTAGGAAGAACATTCCTTCCCTTAGGAAGCACCATCCTTCCCTTCGGCAAAAGCACCGATTTTTGATGAAATACAAGCAAAACTCCCTTTATTAACCACCGTTTTCTTAATTTCGCGGCATTAATAAAAGGAGAAATGCTCGAAGAATACGCGGATAAAATGTTTTTGGATAACTCGGCACTGGCTTGGTTTTGGTGTGCCGTCATCCTGGCTTTCGGAATCATATTTAAGAAGGTCATCTCGAAGGTCGTATCCTGGCTGATTTATTTTTCCTTCCGCAGATATTCCAAAGGAGTAGGCATCCACAAATTCCACTTTTTGCTGAACAGACCCTTCGCTATTTTCATCACTTTATTAACGCTTTATGCTGCCTTCGACAAGCTGCATTTCCCCGATGAATGGAAAATGGTTTCAATAGAACATGTCGGCTTACGCCTGATAATATATCGCAGCTTCCAAGTAATGATGACGCTATCCACCACCTGGATAATCCTCCGATTTATAGATTTCATCAGCGATATTTACCACTATCGCGCCACCATAAATGAGATCAATCAAAAGGACCAATTAATTACTTTCGTGAAAGACGGCATCAAGATCGTCATCAGCATAATGTGCCTTTTAGTCATCCTCGGAGCCATCTTTCATATCAATATCACATCCCTCATCGCAGGGCTTGGAATAGGAGGTTTAGCCCTTGCCCTTGCAGCCAAAGAAACCATCGAAAACCTGCTCGGGTCGTTCACCATTTTTCTGGATAAACCCTTCAAGCAAGGCGATTTGATAAAGGTCGGCGAAGTAACCGGCAACATCGAAAGGATAGGGTTTCGCTCCACGCGGATACGTACTTTGGAGAAAAGTTTTGTGACCATCCCGAATAAAAAACTCGTGGATACCGGTGTGGATAACCTCTCGCTTCGCAATGCGAGAAGAGCCAATTTTAACCTCGCACTTACCTACGATACTTCTGTTGACCAACTACGCGGAATAGTGAATGCCCTGCAAACTTTCTTAGATACCAATCCCTCCACCAATAACGGCGAGGCACGAATTCGGTTCTACGAATTTGGTCCTAATTCCATTAATATTATGGTGCTCTATTTTGTGAATACGATGGAGTACGATGTCTATCTTCAGGTGCGGGAAGAAATTAATTATAAGATTATGGAAATCGTTAAAAATCACCATGCCGAATTCGCCTACCCTGACCATTACAGCCTGCATACCAAGTTGAATTAATCGAACACCAATTTGAAACGTGTGGTCGTATTCCAATACCGGATTCCATACGTGTAGAAATCGGCTTCGATAATATAAGTACCTTTTTTTGGCGGCAAATAAACCAGCATACCTTGAGTGTATTCGTCAATAATATCCACTTCGAGGGTGGTGTGGGTGTTTCCCCAGTAAAGTACTTTGCCGTTGTTGTCATAAATATGATAGGTCAGATAAACAGGATGTTTACCATCCGGGGTGGAGAATATAGGCTTGCCCGAGGTATTGATAATTTTTATCGGAACAATCACAAAATCGTAATTCGTAGAATGAATTTCTTTATCAACAGCCATGAGATGTAAGTTCTTGTTGTTGAAAAAGGATTCATGAAAAGCGGTATCTGTTTGGGATGTATTAACCTTTACATAATCGGTGGGTGGCAGGTGGAAATAATCGAGGTTGATGTCGTTAGTCTTAAACCAATTGATGCAAAAATCAGGACCGAGGAAAACATTCTCACGATGAATTAAAGTATCCCAGGCATTCATCTTCTCCGTCCAATAAAAAGTTACGGCAGAATCTGGCGACGGAAGGGAAGAATAAATCAATGTTTCAAAAGGAAGAAAGCCTTGGACGGAGACAATTTTCAGCGGAATATTTTTATAATTCAGGAGATACTTTTTAGCGGTATGGTGTCTTCCATAAGTTGTCAATCTATCAAGATATTTCACCCGTTCTGTTTGTATGGTATGCGCATTATAAATCCCTTTCAGATTAAAGAAAAGGAGGGTTATAATCAATACATGCAACAAGGCTTTAGGGAAGCGTTCATAAACTAAATAGAGCAGCGTAACCCCGGCAAACAAACCGAAAGGAGTGTAGTAATCTTCATAAAATAAATTATTGGAACCTGTAACATTAATGATGATGATTAAGATTAAATACCCTATCGGGAAAAGTAATTGGAAGATAAATAATGTCCATCTTTTAAAGATTAAAGTCATCATCCAACAAAAGATAAAGGTATAATATAAGGTGCGTAATGAATGGGTGAAGAATTGTTTGAAATACTTCCATGCCTCCAATGAAAAAAAGTGTGGAATCCCTTTCTTAAAACTATTCATCGTTACCATTTTAGCTTGTTCATATTCCGATATGGTGAAATATTCTATACGGATAAAGAACCATACTAAGGTAAAGATTATCGGTATCCAAAGAGATATATCGCGCCACCGTTTATTATATATTAGTTCAAAGAACAGTGGGAACAAAATCGTGAATGCCGTGAGCTGATGACAGAAAGAAATAGTATAGATCAACGGTAGAGAAATGATCGTGGCTAACCATTTTTTTAATGCAGATGAATAGGGATTTACTGGAGCAATGATAGCCCATAACAGTATCGAAAGAGCGATGCCGAGAAAGAGTTCGGCAGTGGCATAATAAAAAATAAATCGAAAACCGAGACACAGCGAAAGCATCAACACGATACCTGCACGGTAGTTCTTCAAGACCAAAGTGATGATAAGAAATAGAACATAATAATTGATAATGAAAGCTACAGAATAAACTTGTAGAAAGGTCTCTAACGAACAATCGTTTCGGAATACGGTCAAGGGAAGAAATTCTGAAAAGACCGAACCCCAACGCCCGATGGCTATAAAGTATTCATTGAACTGAAGAAGCTGGAAAGCGAAGTAGGCAGGGTCGAAACTCATCATTCGCTCTTTATAAAAGACCCACGAAATATAAAACAGGAAGCCAAAGAATAGCAACCCCATGAGGTGTATAATCCTTTTATTAATCCTATCTTCGTTGTGCATTTTGGTATATTTTATCTGGCGACAAAAGTAGGGATTAAGGAATAAATCATTTCTTATTTTTGCGGCGTTATGTTGAATCAAAAGCATCGTTACTTTATAGAGTTTTCTTTTGTCGGGACTAACTATCATGGTTGGCAAATTCAGAAGAATGCGCATTCTGTTCAGGCGGAATTAAATGCTGCGTTGTCGGTTATTTTTCAGGAAGAGATCGCTACGATAGGCGCGGGGCGTACCGATACCGGTGTTCATGCCAAACAATTCTTTGCTCATTTCGATGTAAAGGACGGGATTACAACTCCCGACCAGCAGGTATTCCAATTGAATTGTATTCTTCCGAAGGATATTGCGGTGCGTAGGATGATTTCTGTTCATGAGGATGCCCATGCGAGATTCGATGCTACTTCTCGGACTTATGAATATGTTATTACCCAAAAGAAGGATCCTTTTATGCAGGACTTTGCTTGTTTTCTGTATGGGAAATTAGATATTGATAAGATGAACGTTGCTGCCAAGACCTTAACGAATTATACCGATTTCAGTGCCTTCAGCAAGAGCCGGACACAGGTCAAGAACTTCGATTGCGACCTTCATTTTGCGGAGTGGAAGCGGGATGCTGACGACCATTTGGTATTCACGATTACTGCGAATAGATTCTTGCGGAACATGGTTCGGGCTATTGTGGGGACGCTGGTGGATATTGGGCAGGGGAAGCAGGACATGGAGGATTTGCATCGCATTATAGAAGGCAAAAAAAGATCGGCAGCGGGAGAATCTATGCCGGCATGCGGACTTTATTTGGTGGATATTAAGTACCCTTTTTTATAAGCGAAAAGCCTCCCGAAACTTTATCGGGAGGCTTTTCGCTTTTAGGGGGGTGAGAATATGGTATTGAAAGTTACTTCTGCACCACGAACTTCCCTCTCACGCTTACTCCCTCGCTATTGGGGAGGGTAGGGGTGAGGCAATAGAAATAAATGCCTGCGCTCCAGGTGGAAATAGAGATGGTATTATCAATGCCGTGAAGCTTTTCTTTATAAACTACAGT
>CAIMUP010000004.1 GCA_903844645.1 uncultured Bacteroidota bacterium | reverse complement strand
TCGGGATAATGGCATTATTTACCCCTTTAAAACCAGTTATTTTTCTTTCTAACAAAAAAATATTTGCCTCTTAAAGCCCTACGTTTACGTTCAGACCGCTACCATCAGGGTTTCAAACCGAGCATCGAAAGGGGAATTTCAACTTCTCTGTAAGAACCAGGCGAAAAATTCAAGGAAAAATATTTATCCCCATCTCCCTAATATACCCCGAAAGCCTTATAAACAGAAGGAAGTAGAGAGAGATTAAGATAAATTAAAAAAGTTATTAACAATCCGTTTTTGGGGGATAAATTGGGAATATCCTAACTCGTTTATTGGTTTATACCACCATCCGTACCCGTTTTCATATCGCAACTATTCCGTTACTTTGCGTGATGACTAATTTTGATGCCGCTGCGGCGTTTATTGGATAATGATGACGAAAAAGTACTACCGGACGCTGCTTTTCCTGTGCCTTTCGATCGCGATTTATGGTTGCGGAAACTTTTTTCAATACCACTTTCATTTTAATGACATTGACGAGACCGAGGTTTGCTACGACATCCAGCAAAACTTAGACCGGAAAGGGAATGAGATGGTTCGGTGCTTGCAGAATCACAACCGAGATTCGGCGAAGGAGTACGGAATTTATCTTTTAGAATACTATAAAGATACGCTGCGGTATTGGTCGAACTCGGTTTGTGCCTTCGACGACGTTCTGGACAGTGTGAAGGCGGGCAAGCAGTTCTTCAAGATGAAAAATGGGTATTACTACGCGCGGCACAGCATCCGGAACGACAGCGAGTACTGTGCGTTGTGCCCCGTCCGATGGGAGTATTCGATTCAGAACAACTACCTTCGCAACGAATACAACCGGTCGCTCGGAATTCCCTACGGGTCGGAGCTGAACCCATACCGGAAAGCCCTCGGCAAGCCCTTTTATTCTCCGGAACACGAGGTAATCTTCTCCCTCCGGTTGCCGATGAACGGGAGCCGGTATGGAGATTCGTCTTTACAAGTGTGGTGCTTGTATCTTTGCTCCTTGTGTTTGCTTTTAGGGTTCTTATATCGGCTCGGGGAGGATGTTTCGGCGGCGTTTCGGAGTCGGATCTGGCTTTACCTGTATTCCTTTTTGCTTTTAGGGATGCGGTGGATCTCGATGCGGTATCAGTTCCCCGGCATCTTGTATTCGCAACGCCTCTTCGACCCTCGTTACTACGCCAGCAGCATGTGGTTGCCGTCGTTGGGGGACTTATTGTTGAACGTCGGGTTGTTGTTTTACCTTATCCGGTACTTGTCGAATAAAAAGGAATACCGGAAAGCGAAGGAACGGAGCCGGACGGTTGTTTTTTTGTATTGTTTGTTTGGATTTAGCATCCTATTCTTCTGCGCCGGCATGTTTAATTCGCTGCTCTCGGGTTTGATTTTGAATTCCAGCATCTCCTTCTCGGTCGGCAGCATCTTCGATTGGAATTACATGTCCTTCTACGGCTTTCTTTGCATAGCGATGTTGCTTTTGTCGTACTATTCCCTGACGGAGGAGGTTGTGAAAAGCTTTTTCCGGATAGGAATCTCGCGGGTACATGCCTTAATCTGTTTGTTCTGTATGTGTATTTTGGTTTTCTGGGTTCACATCGCCGGCAACCGATACGATATCGCGACCGGCAGCATGGTAATCGCGGTGTTTTCATGCCTGTATCTGATGCAACAAGCCTGGAGAGCGTCGTTTAACTACTCCTTTTATCTTCTAATGGTTTGTATCTTCGCGGGATACACTTCCTTCGAGCTAATTACCTATTCCAATCAGAAGGAAAAGAACCACAGAATCGTTTTGGCAACCAAGATCGACAAGCAGCGGGACTACATCGCCGAACACTTGTTCGAAGACATCGAGGAACGGATGCAAAACGATGAAAATATCTATTCCTTCTTCCTCCACCGGCATCGGAACGACGCGGAACTGGAACGGATGATGCACCAGAACTACTTCTTCGGCTACTTTAGCAGTTACGATGTGTCGCTACAGGAGTTCAATTCCCACGGAAAGGTCCTGATGGATGCCGACAGCATGTATAATCTTGCGCACTACGACTCCATCATCGCGGAACAAGGTCACTCGACCTTGAGTCAATACCTGTATTTCATTGACAACTCCTCCGGCAGGACGGAGTACATAGCAAAGATCCCCGTAAAGGACCCTAAGAATAAGGACCGGTATCGGGCAACGCTGATTATACACCTGAACTCGAAGTTTGTACAGGAGAAAAGCGGATTCCCAGACCTGTTGCTCACGGATAAGATACCATATTCAAAGGAATACAGTAAATACTCCTACGCCCGGTACTACAACGACTCGTTAGTGAACCAGTACGGCGACTTCCACTACTACTTAACCACAAACCATAGTGAGAACGTCGGCGACAAGCCTTTGTTTAAGGATAAAGACGGTTACAATCATCTTTTCTACAAGGTAAACGCATCCTCCACCATCCTAATGAGCAAAAAGCAGTATGGAATCTTGGAATACGCAACCTTGTTTTCGTATCTCTTCACCTTGTTTTGTGTTTTTATAGTCCTGATCTTTGCGTTCAGGCACTTCCCGAAGAACTTTCGGTATGTAAACCTGAATTTCAACAACCGAATTCAGGTGGCGATGTTGCTGTTGGTCGGGATTTCATTAGTAATTATCGGTAGCGGGACCGTTTATTATATTATCAAGAAGTACAACGCCGAACAATACACCCAAATCTCGAATCAAATCACTTCCCTTTTGGTCGGCATAGAGAATAACAGTACGAATGAACACCAAAAGAACGCCGCCATGAACCTCGATTCGCTTGCGATGCCTGCTTTCTTGAATAATTCAACTTCGGATTACAACAGCTACGACCTGAACGGCAATCTCTTGTATTCTTCCCAGCCGAAACTGTATAAAGAAGGCATTATTTCATCCCGAATGAACGCCGATGCCTACCATAATTTGATGAACAACCCCCGCACCGAATACATCCATAATGAAAGCATCGGCAACCTGGAGTTTATCGCGGCGTATGTACCTATTCGCAGCCCGAATAACAGGGTGATCGGGTATTTAAACGTCCCGTATTTTAGTAATCAAACAGAATTAAAGAACGAACTATCCGGTTTCGGCGTGGCTTTGATCAACTTTTATATCCTTCTCTTTGCCGTCGCGATTGTATTGGCTTTGTTCATTTCTAATTACATTACGAAGCCGTTGAGAACCATCGGCAGCAGTATGCGCACCATCCAACTGGGGAAGAAAAACGAGGTAATCAACGTGAATCGGAATGACGAAATAGGTGCACTGGTGATGGAATATAACAGAATGGTGATGGAGTTGGCGGACTCTGCCGATCTCTTGATAAAATCAGAACGCGAGAGTGCGTGGCGCGAGATGGCGAAGCAGGTTGCGCATGAAATTAAGAACCCCTTAACCCCGATGAAGCTCAACATTCAGCATCTTCAGCGGGCTATGAAAGAACACCCGGAGAGAGTGGAAGAAATGCTGAATAAAACCACTAAAACTTTGATTGAACAGATAGATTCCTTATCAAACATAGCGACGGAATTCGCTAACTTTGCCCAGATGCCGAGGATTCAAAATGAAATCATGAATCTCGAAGAAGTAATCTCGAACGTATGCCTTTTATTTCAGCATAGCGAGGGAATAAAAATCGTCAGCACGTTTTATTTTCCGAATAATGAGGACGATGCCGCGCCGCTCAACCTCCCTGTTTTCGGGGATAAAGAGCAACTGTCGCGGGCTTTGGCGAATTTGATAAAGAACTCCATCCAAGCGATGCCGGTTGGGAGAAATGGCATTATCAATATCTCTGTTTCGGGGGATGAAAAGATGTATCTGATAGCGATTGCGGATAACGGAACGGGCATACCAGCGGAACAAATTCCGAAACTATTCATCCCTAACTTCACTACGAAAACTAACGGGATGGGACTCGGACTGGCGATGGTGAAAACCAGTGTGGAGGGCATGAACGGCACTATTTCATTCACTACCGAGGTGGGGATGGGCACTACTTTTTATATCTGTTTGCCGAGGCACGTTTAGTCCGCGCCGGCTACTACTATTACCAGTTCGCCTTTGATTGTTTTCGCGGAAAAATGAGTTATTAATTCGGCTATCGTGCCGCGTTTGTTCTCTTCAAAGAGCTTGGATAGTTCTCTCGAAACGCTTGCCTGGCGGGATGTTCCGAAGTATTCCCCGAAATTAGTTAATGTTTTGAGTAACCGATAAGGCGACTCGTAAAATATCATCGTTCTGCTCTCTGATGCCAATAATTTCAGCCGTGTTTGCCGTCCTTTTTTAACGGGGAGAAAGCCTTCGAAGCAGAATTTATCAGCCGGTAATCCGGAATTAATTAAGGCCGGGACGAAGGCGGTTGCTCCTGGCAGACATTCTACGATGATGCCGCGGGAGAGGCATTCTTTGACGATTAAATAGCCCGGATCGGAGATGCCCGGAGTGCCTGCATCGGTGACCATGGCGATGGTTTCGCCAGCTTCGATTTTATCGGCGAGAGAGGCTACGGCGTGGTGTTCGTTATGCATGTGGTGGGGTATCATTCGTTTGGAAATGCCGAGGTGTTTGAGGAGAAATCCGGTGGTTCGGGTGTCTTCGGCGAGGATACAATCTACTTCATTCAGGATGCGGATGGCTCGGAGCGTGATGTCTTCCAGATTGCCGATGGGGGTAGGGATTAGATACAGTTTTGCCATGATTTTTTTATTAAATATGGATGCAAAAATACGGATTCGGGTGGGGATTGTCGCATCGCATTCTGTAAGAGCCGTAGTTGCTGTCGGGGTGGTTTTGATTCCTAAAAAAACTAGGGAGTTCGCGATAAAAACTAGGGAGTTCGCGACATAAACTAGGGAGGTTCTGATAAAAATTAGGGAGTTCGAAACTCGTTTTCGGGGGAGTTTTTATTTGCCGAGGTAGGTGATTCCGCCGTTGTCGGTGGCAGAAGTATTTTTCAGAGTCATCGTACCCCATGTTTTCGGAACTACCATGGTTGCTCCGGCAGCGATGGTAATGGGAGTTCCGGTAGCGGTCAATCCTTTAAAGGCTAACATGATGGTGGTTTTGGTATTCTTCAAATCACTACCGTTGGTAACCTTATAAATGGTTATTTCTTCCAGATGTCCGAAATCGAGGTCCTTTAAATGCGCATCTTTTGGCGAAATAATTACATCGTAGCCCCAATCGCCGGCTCTTGCGGGGTTCATGATATTGGCTCCTTTGATGATCTTCGCGTACTGCTTTAAATGTTTGATAACGGGCTTCAGGAAATTCGTGTAATCGCCCTTGAGCGTATGTCTGTCGCGCATAGCTTGTATGTATGCGTTATTTTTATTCTTGGTCGGGACAATATCAGCGGCAATGACGGAAATATCGTACGGACCGCTGTTGATAAATAGCTGAATAGGGCTTGTTCCGGCGGAATACGAGAGGTGTTTCGTAATCAATAATTGGAGGGTATCCATGTTCTCGTTCTTGTCAAGCGAATAATTTATTTCGCCACCCTCTTCTATGTCGATGCCCCACAAAGCGCAGTTTGCGTAGTTCTCACCATAGAGGTCTTTCACGGCTTGCGAGGCGAGGTGAAGAAACTTCATTTTCGGTTTGTACATCTTCATCAAGTCGCCCTTCAATGTTTTCACCTCTCTTCCCTTTGCCAGGAAATTAGTGTGCGAAGTCGTGGCATTATCCACCGAAGTCTGATCCGTCGCCATCGTGTATCCTGCCAGTGCCATCGCAGGGCGAATCACGCTCGCCGTGCCGTCGGCAGCATCTTTCAATTTCACTCCAGCGAAAAGCGCAACGACCTTCGCGAATGCCTTTTTAATACTTATTCTTGCCTTTTTTTTATTAATTATATTTCAAAACTCGGGGCGGAATTCTGAAACCTTCTTTTGTCAGCCCTACCTACGTTCTGAATCAAGGCAAATGCGATTTGTCTTCGCGGTGCAAATATATAAAACTATTCGGAATACACTACTATCCGAACTTTTTTTCTTCGGGATGAGAAAATTTTTTCTGGAAAATTTGGAGGTTACATTTCTTTTTGCTAATTTTGCACCTCAATTAATAAGAGAACTATAATTAACGATATGAAAAGAATCCTTGTAACCCTCGTAATAACCCTTATCCTCTGCCTTCAGAGCAATGTCGGCACAGCACAACAACAATTCTGGAACTGGTACTTCGGTAACCAGTGTGCCGTCAACTTCAGCAGTGGCAATCCTGTTGCCGTCGCTGGCGGACAAACCAATGTCGTCGAAGGAACCGCCACCATCTCTGATGCATCGGGCAATCTCCTGTTCTATACCGATGGTATGAGTGTCTGGAACCGCCTAAACGCCGTCATGCCGAATGGTAGCGGGCTGCATGGAAACTCATCCTCGACAGAATCTGCCATCATCGTCGCAATGCCCGGCAGCACCACGAAATATTATATCTTCACCACCGATGGCGGAAGCTATGGCGTATATTATTACATCGTAGATATGACTCTCGCAGCCGGTTTTGGCGATGTAATAAGTAATGCCGGAGTCGGAATATTATTGAATGCGCCAGAAAAAGTTACCGCCGTTCGTCATTGCAACGGCGTTGATGTATGGGTCATCTCCCACACGATGCAAAACAATACTTACTATGCTTGGTTGGTTTCTGCCACGGGAGTTGCGGCACCAGTTACCTCTAATGCCGGCACCGTTTATACCGATATGTTAGGGTATCTGAAAGTATCGCCTAATTCTCGGAAAATAGGTTGTGCATTATTCACACAAGAGATTGCCGAGGTGCTCGATTTTGATAACTCTACGGGATTAGTATCTAATAGCAATGTCATCACCATCCCCTTACCGCCAGAATATGCTTACGGACTTTCCTTTTCTCCTAATAGTCAGGTACTTTATGAGATTGGTGATGCCAGCGGTGCCCAGTTACTGCAATGGGATCTTTCGTCCAATGTACAAGCCACTGTTATCGCTTCGCAATATGTCGTGGTCGTGCTACCAACCTCTGGCGGCGATATACAAATCGGTCCTAACGGGAAAATGTATGTTGACCATTATGGAAGTAATTATATAGATGTGATCAATAACCCCAATGTCTTGGGAGCTGGCTGCGGATGGCAGACAAATGTCTGTACCCTCACGGGAACATGCATGATAGGCTTCCCAAATTGGATTGATGCCTTTAATCCACAGCCTGTGCCTTCGGTACCACACGATACAACTGTGTGTACTCCTACTTGTGTATTAGATGCAGGTGCAGGAGCTACAACTTATCTTTGGTCAACAGGAGCAACTACCGAAACAATCTCGGTATCTGTCTCTGCAACCTATACTTGTGTGGTTACCGGTCTGAACATTTGCGGTAATAATGTTCAACATGATACTATCAATGTGCATATTCTTCCTCCGGTTGTTGTTAATCTCGGGAATGATACGACGCTTTGCGCAACCCTTGCGGGATTAAACCTCGATGCCGGGAATCCAGGGGCTACATTCCATTGGTCAAACAATGATACTACGCAGATAAGTAATGTTACCACTTCAGGAAATTATTCTGTTACGGTTACGGCGGGTTCATGTGTGGATATAGATACTATACACGTTACATTTAACCCTGCTCCCATTGTTAATTTAGGGAATGATACGGTCATCTGTGCCGGCAACCCGATGACCTTAGATGCCGGCAATGCAGGATCTACTTATTCCTGGTCAACAGGAGCTAATACCCAGACCCTTGCCGTCAGCACCACGAATACTTATTCCGTTACTGCTACTCTTGCGGGCTGCACCGATATAGATACTATCTTAGTTACCTTCATCACGAACCTTACCGTTAATCTCGGTCCTGATGTTACGGTATGTAATGGTCAGCCTGTTACTATTGATGCAGGAAATGCAGGTTCTACCTACCTTTGGTCTACAGGAGCGACCACACAAACGATTTCTGTTTCTTCAACCGGCATCTATACCGTTACGGTTACTGGTGGAACTTGCTCTGCTACCGATGCTATCACTGTTACCTTTGCTGCTGCGCTTATTGTTAATCTCGGTCCTGATGTTTCGGTATGTGTAGGCGTTCCGGTTACGCTCAATGCAGCTAATGCGGGTTCGACATTCTTATGGTCTGATGGAGAAACAACTCAAACCATTACGCCAATCAACAGCGGCACTTACATGGTTACGGTTACGAATGGAACATGCGTTACTCCTGATACCGTTAATGTGGTTTTCAATCCGCTTCCTATCGTGAATATTGGTTCTGACAAAAACCTTTGCAACGCCACCCCTGTAACCCTCGATGCAGGCAACTTAGGAGCTACCTACCTTTGGTCTACGGGAGCGAATACCCAGACGATTACCGTTACCGTTTCCGGAACGTATTCCGTATTAGTCCAGAACGGAACGTGTGCTGGCAGCGACACGATGATACTTGTTGAAGGCACATCCCCAACTGTCAATCTCGGTCCTGATATTTTCTTATGCTATGGCGAAACCGTGAAACTCGATGCCGGAAATGTCGGCTTGACGTATGGTTGGAGCAATGGGCAGACATCCCAAATAATTACTGCGAATACTACCGGCATCTACGTCGTGAAGGTGAATAATGCAGGATGCTACGGCTACGATACGATTCATGTTACGATCCATCCTGAAGTCATTGTCAGCCTCGGACCGGATACCTTCATCTGCCCAGGCGACCAGTTATTCTTGAACGCAGGAATTGGCTTTACATACTATGCTTGGTCGCCGATTGGGGGCAACAAACATTTCGCGGTGGTAGATCAGCCGGGGACTTATTATTGCCTCGTTACCGATTCTAATGGATGTACCGGAATCAGCTCTAAATTTGTTCGCGAATTCTGCCCTACCGAACTTTATATCCCGAATGCCTTCTCCCCAAATGGCAATTCATTAAACGATATTTTCATCGCTATTGGCGATGGTATTGTCGGTTTCCACATGTATGTCTTCGACCGATGGGGAGAGACGATTTTTGAAGCCACCGATATTAGCCAAGGCTGGGACGGCACCTACAACGGCAGCGATTGTCCAGTAGGCTCTTATATTTATCGTGTGGATTATCAGAAATACGATTACTTGGAATTAAAAAAACATACCAAATACGGCGTTGTGAATTTGGTGCGGTAAACAGCGCCACCATATTCCCATTATTAAATGGCAGCGGTCATCGGTATCGCTGCCATTTTGCATTTAATACCGATTTAATACCTGAAAACAGACCTGTTTACACGTACGAAACCATATTCATAAGGTAAAAGAGGGGTTTCTTTTTATCATCTGGGACTTCCCAGATGACAACTGGGGCTTCCCAGATGATAACTGGGACGTCCCAGATGACAACTTGGACGTCCCAGATGTCAACTCGGAAGCCTGTTTTTCCTCCCATCCATCCTATTCCGTATATTTGCAGCCCTATGACCTCTGATATTATCCAGTTATTACCCGATTCCGTCGCCAATCAAATCGCGGCAGGAGAAGTGATTCAACGCCCCGCTTCGGCTCTGAAAGAATTATTGGAAAATGCGATAGATGCCGGTGCCACCATTATTAATGTCAATATAAAAGATGCCGGCAAAACCTTGATTCAGGTGATTGATAACGGCTGCGGCATGTCTGATACCGATGCTCGGATGAGTTTTGAACGCCACGCGACATCGAAGATTAAAAATGCCGAAGACCTCTTTGCCATCCGAACGATGGGCTTCCGTGGCGAGGCGTTGGCATCCATCGCTGCCATCGCCCAGGTAGAATTAAAGACCAAAAGGATGGAAGATGACCTCGGCAGCTCCATCGAAATCAGTGGCTCGAAGGTGGAAAATCAATCACAGTGCCCCAGCCCGAACGGAACCAACTTTTCTATTAAGAATTTGTTCTATAATATTCCGGCAAGGCGTAATTTTTTGAAGAGTAACCCTGTCGAAACGCGGCATTTGTTAGAAGAATTTCAACGCGTGGCACTGTCGCATCCTGATTTGAGCTTTACTTTTAATCATAATGGTATAGATGTTTTCCATTTGAATGCCAGCACTTTTAAACAGCGTATCGTTTCGCTTTTTGGGAATAGTTATAATGAAAGAATGGTAGCTGTGGAGGAAAGTACGACCATTATTTCCATCAAAGGCTTTGTCGGCAAGCCGGAAGTGGCTAAGAAAACCCGCGGAGAGCAGTATTTTTTTGTGAATAAGAGGTTCATAAAGGATAATTACCTGAACCATGCCGTACAAAGTGCCTTCCAAGATTTACTTCCGCCAGGAAGTTACCCGTCGTACTTTCTTTTTATCGAGATTGACCCTGCCAAAATTGATATAAACATACATCCTACCAAAACGGAGATAAAGTTTGAAGACGAACGGGCTATTTATTCCATCATTCGGGCATCTGTAAAGCGGGCTTTGGGACAATATTCGGTAATGCCCTCTATGGATTTCGAAATAGACAGAAGTGTAAACATCCCGGTCATTACAAAAGATACCGTAATCATACATCCATCCATCAATCTCCAACCAGGATACAACCCTTTCACTGCCCCGAGGGATGCGCCATCCCATAATAATAAAAAGATAGACCCCAACTGGCAGAAACTCTATGAAGGATTAGACCTTGCTGCCATAGAAAAGGAAGCCCCCATACCGAAAGAAACGGACGAAGATCTTTCCGAACCAATCGGGCATGTATTTTTCCAGTTATTCAATAGATATATCGTAACTCCTATGCATTCTGGCTTGATGGTTATAGAACAACAAGCCGCCCACGAACGAATTTTGTATGAGCGGTATCTTAATTATCTCACTAGGAACCAGGGATTGCACCAACAGCAGTTATTTCCGCAGACTATCGAGTTCTCGGCGACGGATTACGACCTGATGAATGAATTGGAGGAGGAAATCCGTGCCCTCGGGTTTGATATTAAGCCGTTTGGCAAGCATACTTATGTTATCCACGGTGTCCCGTCAGATATTCGGCAGGGAGAGGAGAAAGAAAGCATAGAAGAATTGCTGGAGCAGTATAAAAATAACCAATCCACCCTCCAATTATCCAAGCGCGAGAACCTGGCAAGGGCTATCGCTACCAATCTTTCCATCAAAGCAGGTCAATTTTTATCCCACAGGGAGATGAAACACCTCGCCGAAGACCTTTTTTCATGCCATTCATCGGCATCGGCACCGAATGGTAAGCCCATCTGGATGATCATCAATGAAGAAGAATTCGCCAGACGCTTCTCCAAGTAATTCCCCTATTAAAATTTTATTAAAATGATAGAAAATAAACCCAGTAGAACAGAATTAAGCGACCTTGGGGAATTCGGATTGATAAATGCCATAGCAAAAAACATTAAGTTAAAGCATTCCTCATCAATTAGAGGTATAGGAGACGATGCCGCAGTAGTAAATAATGCCGGCAGGCTAACAATTATCTCCACCGACATGCTGCTCGAGAACATTCACTTTGATTTATCCTACATCCCCTTGAAACATTTGGGATACAAGGCAGTAACCGTCAACCTTTCCGACATCTACGCGATGAATGCCATCCCGAAACAGATACTTGTATCCCTCGCTTTCTCAAACAGGTTCTCCTTAGAAGCCATCGAAGAGCTGTACGAAGGAATCTCCTTAGCCTGCGACGTTTACGGCATAGATTTAATCGGCGGCGACACCTCTTCCACCGTCCACGGGTTGATAATTTCCGTAACCGCCATAGGGGAGGCGGAAAAAGAAGACCTCGTTTACCGCGACGGTGCCAAAGAAACCGATTTGATATGTGTAACCGGAGACCTCGGGGCTGCATTTATCGGATTACAACTCCTGGAACGGGAGAAAAGGATCTTCCTCGACAATCCCAGCATCCAGCCAGACCTCGGCGGGAATGATTACATCCTCGAAAGACAGCTAAAACCCGAAGCCCAACAGGAAATAATCCGAATCCTAAAGCAAATCGGAGTGAAACCTACCTCCATGATTGATATCTCTGATGGATTATCGTCCGAACTGTTCCATATCTGCCAGCAATCAAACGTGGGCTGCACGATTTATGAGGATAAAATCCCGATTGACCCCCAAACTTACGCCTTAGCACAGGAATTTAACCTGGACCCTACCGTCTGCGCCTTGTCCGGTGGTGAAGATTACGAACTTCTGTTTACAATCGCCATTAGCGACTACGAAAAAGTCCGGACCGTGATGGATGTCTCCCTGATTGGGCATGTAAATCACGTTTCCGAGGGTAAAAATCTGATCTCCAGTTCCGGAAGTTCGGTAGAACTTAAGGCTCAAGGCTGGAACGCATTTCCAAAAGAGTAATCTCCTTCCCTAAAATCCTTTTTCCCTGCCAAAAACCAGAGTTACAGTATTGTAACTCGGAGTTTTGGTATTGTAACTCGGAGTTTTGGTATTGTAACTCCCAGTTTTGGTATTGTAACTCGGAGTTACAGTATTGTAACTCCCAGTTTTGGTATTGTAACTCGGAGTTTTGGTATTGTAACTCCGAGTTACAGTACTGTTCCTGCCTCGAACAATACCAAAACTCCCGCGAACAATACTGTTCGAGGCGGGAACAATACCAAAACTCTCTCGAACAATACTGTTCGAGGCAGGAACAATACCAAAACTCCCGCGAACAATACTGTTCGAGGC
>CAIMUP010000003.1 GCA_903844645.1 uncultured Bacteroidota bacterium | reverse complement strand
GTAGCTTCTGTCGGAGAAAAGGTAGCTTCTGTCGGAGAAAAGGTAGCCTTTCAAGATTTGTCCCTACTTTTACAACATAAACGGTACTTAATAAATTAATAAATAATAATAAAATCCCCGAGAAAGGCTATATTTGCCCATAACACCCGTCAGGAGGTTGGACAAGATCACCTTTCGGGTGTTAGGTGCACAAATATCAAAACCTGACGGGAGAAAAACCCGTCAGGAGGTTGGACAGAATCACCTTTCGGGTGTTAGGTACATTTGTTATTTTAGAATTTCAGAGTCAGGAAAATTTCATCCCACAATAATTCCCGAAACAAAATGTATTTTTGCCCCCTAACAAAGTTTGAAAATTATGAAGGTTACTTATTACGGTCATTCCTGTTTCGGTGTTGAAGTCTGCGGCAAACGCTTGCTTTTCGACCCTTTTATCAGTCCGAACCCCAAGGCTGCGCATATTAATATTGATACCGTAGAGGCAGATTATATCCTCGTAACGCATGGTCATGCCGACCATATTCACGACTGTGTCGCGATCGGAAAACGTACCGGAGCCAAGGTTATCGCCAATTACGAGGTGTATCTTTGGCTGATGAAACAAGGAATCGAAAACGGGCATCCTATGAATATGGGCGGCTCCTGTGTTTTCGATGATATTAAGATAAAATGCGTCGTCGCGGTGCATTCCAGTTCCATGCCCGATGGCAGCTATGGTGGCAATCCGGTCGGTTTTTTAATCGAATCTAAGGAAGGGAATTTCTACTATGCCGGAGATACCGCCCTGACTTATGACATGAAACTAATAGGCGATTATAAAACGATAGACTTCGCCTTTCTGCCTATCGGCAATAATTTTACGATGAGCATAGATAATGCCATTATCGCCTCCGACTTTATTCGCTGCGATAGGATCATCGGGATGCACTACGATACCTTCGGAGCCATCATGATAGACCAGCACGAAGCAATGCAGAAGTTTGGAAATGCAGGCAAGGATTTGTTTCTGATGACCATCGGAGAAGAAAAAATGTATTAAACGAAAAACATGAAAACAATAAATAAAAAGAAATTGGGGAAGATTATCGCAATTGCCAACCAGAAGGGAGGAGTTGGGAAAACGACTACTGCGATAAACCTTGCAGCATCACTTGCGGTATTAGAGTTTAAGACGCTTTTGGTGGATGCCGACCCACAAGCTAATGCGACATCGGGAGTGGGATTCGACCCTCGGAATATCAAGACCAGCGTATATGAATGTATCATCAACGATGTAGATCCAATAGATATTCTGCTCAAGACCGATACCCCGAATCTGGATTTATTACCCTCCCATATTGACCTCGTAGGGGCAGAAATAGAAATCATCAACCTCCCCAACCGCGAACAATTGATGAAAGGCGTTTTGGATAAAGTCAGAGATAATTATGATTTTGTAATTATAGATTGTTCGCCTTCTCTGGGCTTGGTTACGCTGAATGCGATGTCGGCAGCTGACTCGGTAATTATCCCCGTTCAATGCGAATACTTTGCATTGGAAGGCTTGGGGAAGTTATTAAATACGATCAAAATTGTGCAACAACGACTGAATCCTGAATTGCAGATAGAAGGCATTTTATTAACCATGTACGATGTTCGTTTACGCCTCTCCAATCAAGTGGTGGATGAAGTAAAGAAACATTTTCAGGAAATGGTTTTTGATACCATCATCCAAAGGAATACCAAGTTGGGCGAGGCTCCAAGTTTCGGACAAACCATCATCATGCACGATGTGAGTTCTAAAGGAGCCACCAATTACCTGAACCTTGCTCGCGAGATTCTGCAAAAGAACAACATGACAAAAATTAATCAGGAAGATAAGATAATAACCTTGAAAGATGAGCATTAAACGAAACGCCTTGGGCAAAGGACTAAGTGCCTTATTAGAAAATCCCGATACCGACATCACCACCAAAGGAGACCTAAGCGGTTCATCGGCAATAGCTGGTGCGGTAGCCAACATCGCGATAGAAAAAATCGAGGCGAACCCCTTCCAACCGCGTAGCAATTTCGATGAAGAAGCCTTGCGGGAGCTATCCGAATCCATCAAGGAACAAGGGATTATTCAGCCGGTTACCGTAAGGAAATTGGGCTACGATAAATACCAGTTAATCTCTGGCGAACGTCGTTACAAAGCATCTGTAATGGCGGGGTTGAAGTTTATTCCTGCCTTCATCCGTATCGCGAATGATCAGGCGATGCTGGAGATGGCTTTGGTAGAAAACATCCAGAGAGAGAACCTGAATGCCATCGAAATCGCCATTAGTTATAAGCGTTTGATTGACGAATGCAACATTACCCAAGAAGAACTTTGTACCCGAGTCGGGAAGAACCGAACGACCGTAACAAACTATCTCCGCTTGCTGAAACTCCCTCCGGAAATCCAAATCGGTATTCGCGATAACAAGATTACGATGGGGCATGCAAGGGCAATCGTAAATATCAGCGATGTGGTGGCGCAGTTGAGGATATATAATGAAATTATCAGCAGCGAGCTATCTGTCCGTAAGGTGGAAGATATTGCAAGAGGTATTACCGAAAATCAAAAATCAGGAGGTAAAAAGAAATCCCCTAAAACAAATATGTCCTTTGAATACAAACGGATTCAAGATAAGCTATGCTCTAAATTTGAGACTAAAGTGGAATTCAAAAGAGATAGCAACGGCAAAGGAAAGGTGGTGATTCCCTTTTATTCTGACGACGATCTGGAACGGCTTTTGGAGCTATTTGATAAGAATTAAGCACTAATTATCCCACAAGTTTTGAAACATTTAATCATATTCCACTTTGTTTTTTTGATGTTTTATTCCAATATCAGCCATTCAAATCCTAATCAATACGAGAGCTTTGTTACTCCCAACAAGTTCCTTGTTGCGAGCAACAATTGCTTTGACCAGTCGGGAAAGTACTTTGAGCAGTCGGGAAAGTGTCTTGACGGGTCGGTAAAGTGTCTCGACGGCTCGGTCATGTGTCTCGACGGGTCGGTGAAGAACCTAGACAGATCGGTAAAGAGTCTTGACGGGTCGGTAAAGTATTTCAACCAGTCGGTAACAAGATTTGTTACTCCCAACAAGTGGTTTGTTGCGAGTAACAATAGCCATGAGTTGCATGACCAATCCAAGGATTCCACTAATAACCCCCCCATTGATTCGAGTATTTTAAATCATTCCCCTCGGAAGGCAACGCTGCTATCTACGGCACTTCCCGGTCTTGGGCAAGTGTATAACAAGAAGGCTTGGAAGATTCCGATTATCTACACCGGCTTCGCGGTGCTGGGGTATTTTATTAAGACGAATAACGATCAATATCTCTATTACCGCGATGCTTTCAGGATTCGGGAAAGGGGAGATTCCAGCAATGCAATTTTTATTAAATACCAAGATGCAGACCCTGCCCAATTGCAAGCTGCGAGGGATTATTACCGACGGAATCGGGACTTGTGTTATATTTTTACGGGCTTCTTATATCTGCTGAATATTGCTGATGCCGATGTGGATGCGCATCTGTTTTACTTCGATGTGAGCGACAAACTTTCGGTGAATTGGAAGCCGTCATTTTATCAGGGTAACAACCTCCGGAACTATGCCGGAATTACTTTTAAACTTAATTTTTAGACTAAATATTAAACTATGAAAATTGCATTGATCGGTTATGGTAAAATGGGTAAAGTAATAAAAGCTATTGCCCTCGAAAGAAAGCACGAAATCGTCCTCGAGGTGGATTCCCACAACATGGATACGATTACTTTGGATGACCTCCGAAAGGCGGATGTAGCCATCGAATTCACCAATCCTGGCGGCGTGGTGGGGAATATCATGAAATGTTTTGAAGCCAATATTCCCGTCGTAGTCGGCACCACCGGATGGCACAACAGGATTGATGAATTGAAAGGAATTTGCATCGAAAAAGATCAGACGATGTTTTACGCATCGAACTTTTCTATCGGGGTAAATATTTTCTTTCGGTTGAACGATTATCTTTCTAAAATCATGAATAATTATCCCGAATACGATGTCTTTGTTCAGGAGATTCATCATATTCATAAGGTAGATTCACCGAGCGGAACCGCCATTACGTTGGCAAATCAAATCGTGAAAAACTTGGACAGGAAAGACAAATGGGTCAATGAGGAATCGGATAATTCGAGAGATTTGGAGATAAAATCTGACCGTATCGAAGAAGTCCCAGGTACCCATGTGGTCAATTATTATTCCTTGGTAGATGATTTGGAGTTGACCCATGTCGCCAATAGCCGCAAAGGTTTTGGCGTCGGAGCGGTTGCTGCTGCCGAATGGGTCATTGGGAAAAAAGGAGTGTTCGGCATGGACGACATGCTGAAATTCTGATTTCTGCCAAGATTAAACCCTTCCCACTTTTTATGTATTTTTGCCGCCTAATAAATAATAATTCTATATTTTGAAATTTAAAGATTTTGGATTCGATGCCAGATTGCAAGAAGGAATCGAATCAACGGGCTACGAAAACGCAACCCCCATTCAAGAACAAGTAATTCCACAAATATTAGCCGGCAAAGACATTATTGCCGCAGCGCAAACAGGTACCGGCAAAACGGCAGCATTTTTATTACCGGTCATCAATATGCTGCTCACCTCTCACCAAGAGGAACACCATATTAACGCTTTGATCATCGTCCCTACGAGGGAATTGGCGATACAGATTGCTCAAAATATGGAGGGCCTTTCGTACTTTACTGGCTTGAGTTCGATGGCCGTTTTTGGAGGCGGCGACGGCATCGTATTTTCTAATGAAAAGAAAGCCTTGAGTCATGGAGCCGATGTCGTAATCTGTACTCCCGGACGAATGATTGCCCATCTTCAAATGGGATATGTAAAGCTCGATGGCTTGAAATATTTAATATTGGATGAAGCCGATAGAATGCTCGATATGGGATTTAATGATGACATTATGAAAATAATTTCATACCTCCCCAAAAAGCGACAAACCCTTTGTTTCTCAGCAACGATGCCCTCCGCAATGCGTTCCTTGGCACATAAGATTTTGGACCATCCGGTAGAAATTAATGTCGCATTATCCAAACCGCCAGAGAAAATCATTCAAGAAGCATTTGTAGTATATGATGCACAAAAAATCGGCTTGGTAAAGTATCTTCTTAAATCAAAAGACTTTAAGAGTGTAATCGTATTTTGCTCTACGAAAGACAACGTGAAGCAATTAAGCAGAGATTTGAAAAGAGCGAATTTTTCGATAGAAGAAATCCATTCCGATTTAGATCAAGAAACACGCGAACGGGTTTTGAGACGATTTAAAAACAAGGAATTAAAGGTTCTTGTGGCTACCGATATTTTATCAAGAGGGATAGATATCGAGGACATAGATTTGGTTATTAATTATGATGTTCCGCACGATGGCGAAGACTATGTACATCGCATAGGACGCACTGCCCGTGCCGAAACCGATGGCATCGCTTATACTTTAATTAATGAAAAAGAACAAAAGAAATTTGGCGATATCGAACAACTTTTAGGTAAGACCATTACCAAAGGGAATGTCCCGGAACAATTCGGTCCAACCCCGATTTATAATCCTTTACTCAAACCAAAATTTACAGGGAAGAAACGATTCAATACTAAAAATATCAAGCGATAATTGGATGTTATTCCCCAATGGTTTTGCGAAATTAAGTTATATTTGCCGCCCGATAAAACAACAAATAAATTTATAAAATATTCATGAAAAAGTATCTCTTATTAATCATCGCCAGCGTAGTAATAATCTCTACCGGAGTAGCGCAAAATACCCCATCAGATTCACAAACAGAAACTCTTAAAGCTAAAAAAACAACATCTAAACAAGAGCGGTTTATTTTTAATTTCATGTTGGATTCCTGGCTGAAACAACCATCAAACATTAAAACCAATTGGCTAAAATCCAGAGGTTTTGAATTCTATTTAATGAAGGATAAAGCCTTTGCCAATGGACATATCGGTTTTGGTTACGGTCTAGGATTTTCTTTTACCGATGTGAATAGCAACACCCGCTTCGACATCATAAATGGAAACACTATTATGAATCCAATAGCCGACGGTATCGTCTATTCCCAGAATAAACTATCTACAAATTTTATCGAAGTTCCCTTGGAATTACGCTTTCGTACTTCCAAAAACAATAATGGGAAACGATTGAAAATGGCTGTCGGTGTTAAGGCAAGTTATTTGTTGCAAGACCACCTGAAATATGAAGACCCAGCGTTAAAAGTAAAGACTTTCGACATGCAAAATCTCTCCCCCTTCCGTTTTGTTTATGAGGGAAGAATTGGTTTCGGAAGTTTCAGTCTTTGCGGATATTATGGCATTAATAATCTGTTCAAAAAAGATAAAGGAACCGCAGCCATTCCCTTTGGATTAGGCATTACCTTTGCACCTGAACATATTAATATAGGGCGTTAAATAAATTCCAATAACAATACCATGCCTCCTATTATCCAACTAAAAAACATTAGCCGTACCTACCGAATCGGAGCTGAAACTATCAATGCTATTCTCTCTGTTTCTCTTGAAATTAAAAAGAATGAATATGTCGCTTTGATGGGTCCTTCCGGCTCCGGAAAATCTACTTTAATGAATATTCTTGGTTGTCTGGATACTCCTTCTGGTGGAGAATATATCCTCAACGGCACTTCTGTCGGCAAAATGACGGATAATGAATTAGCTGTAATTAGAAATAAAGAAATAGGTTTTGTTTTCCAGACTTTTAATCTTTTGCCACGCTCCACAGCATTGGATAATGTTGCGCTGCCCTTGGTGTATGCTGGGGTAGGTAAGGCAAAAAGATTGGAGCGTGCTATGGAAGTTCTTACCAATGTTGGATTGAAGGACAGGGTAAAACATAAGCCCAATGAATTATCAGGTGGACAACGTCAAAGGGTAGCTGTGGCAAGGGCTTTGGTGAATTCTCCTTCTATCATTCTTGCGGATGAACCGACTGGTAACCTGGATTCAAAAACATCCGATGAAATCATGATTCTTTTGGAAGAAATACATAAGGCTGGAAATACAATTATTGTCGTTACTCACGAAGAAGATATTGCGAAATATGCACATCGAATTGTTCGATTAAAAGATGGTTTGGTGGAATCAGATGAACTGAACACGGATATTAAAACATCCAATAAAGTTCTTGCTTAATCCATGAAAATCTATACCAAAACAGGCGACAAAGGACTGACCTCCTTGATAGGCGGCACAAGGGTTTCTAAGCACAACATAAGGATTGAAGCCTATGGAACTATTGATGAATTGAACTCTTGGATTGGCATCGTAAGAGATCAAAACATAGATGCCCACAACAGCGAAATTTTATTAGAAATACAGGATAGATTATTTACCATCGGTTCTTCGCTTGCCTCCGATCCTAATAAATCCAAAATGAAAATCCCTGACCTCAAACAAGAAGATATTGCGCTCCTCGAAACAGAGATGGATACGATGGAAAAACTACTTCCCGAATTAAAATCTTTCATCCTTCCGGGCGGTCATACCACGGTTTCATATTGCCACATTACTCGCTGTATTTGTCGGAGGGCAGAGCGAATCACGACCCATCTTTCCGAGACCGATTTCGTCGCTGATTTGGTTATTATTTACCTCAATCGCCTCTCCGATTACCTCTTCGTTCTTAGCCGAAAACTTGCTCAAGATTTGAATGCCGTTGAAAACCCTTGGCAACCAAGAATGTGAGCAAAGAAAAATATTTTTTTCATAAATGTAATTCGTATCTATTTTTTTTATACTTTTGCGGGCTTGAAAAAAAAAGACATAAATCGAAGAATCATTTACCAAAACTAAAAATAAAATGTACTGGACTTTAGAATTAGCATCCCATCTTGAGGATGCGCCGTGGCCCGCTTCAAAGGATGAATTAATTGACTTCGCCATACGTTCTGGCGCGCCGATGGAAGTGATTGAGAACCTTCAGGAATTGGAGGCTGAAGAAGATATTTATGAAAATATCGAAGAAATTTGGCCTGATTATCCCTCGAAAGAAGATTTTCTTTTTAACGAAGACGAGTACTAACGGTTGAAGGATTTTGGTTGATAAAATTCCAGCTAAAACCTTTACAGTTTCATAATTTCATTCTTCTTTACTGCTAAAAAACCTTGGTTAAGCCCTTTTTATATGTAAAAAAGGGTTTCCAAAGACTTGTTGGAGACCTCCAAAAACTTATTGGAGACCTCCAAAGACTTATTGGAGACCTCCAAAGACTTATTGGAGACTTCCAAAGACTTGTTGGAGACCTCCAAAGACTTGTTGGATACCTCCAAAAACTTATTGGATACCTCCAAAAACTTGTTGGAGACCTCCAAATTGATTTTTAATAGGAGAAACTTAACTTAAATTCTAAAATTAAGAACTTAATGCTGATACGCTCCTAAATCGGGGGTTGTGCCGCGAGGATTTCCCAAAATATCATTAATCAAAGTAGTGCCGCGATTCATAATATTAAAGTCGCCTTTGCCGATGGCATTTGAGCCGATTCCCAATTTATAATTATTAATTAAGGCAGAGTAATCCTTAAATAAAGGGTCTTGATTGAGGAAAAGATTGTGGGTATAGTTACCGGTAAAAGCAGTTTTTTGTTTCATCAAATCGGTATCAAAATAATAATTGTATGCCGCGGTATGAAAGTCTAATCCGACCTCATCATCAAGAATTCCATATACAATACAATTGCCGAAATACGCCGAATCCAGGGGGCGCACATGATAGACGCTGTCGGGAGTTCTGTAATAATTATTCAATAACAAAGCGGGGGTGGTTCGTTGCGTTGCACTCAAGCCCCAGTAGTTTGCGAAGGTGCAATGACGGAAGGAATATCCGCCACCGAGGGTGAGTGCACCGCAGGCATTGGCACAATTGGCGAAGACGGAATTGGTGCCGATAATTCGTGTTCCCTTGCCGACAATTCCGGCGGTGGACATGTTCTCGATAATGGTATTATTAATTATTAAAGTGGTATCGGTGGTATTAAACACGGTGTCTGCTTCGATGCCGATGCTACCATTTTTAATTATTGCATAGTTGATAACATTGCCCTTGCTGCCTGGTTTATTTGGATTAGTAAGATTGCTGGGGTCGAGGTTCGAGAACAAGATTTCATCCCATTGTCCGGGCACTTCGCGGTATTCTATTTCTAAGCGATCACCTTGAAAATAAACTTCATGCCCCAATGCTCCATTTATCTTTAATGTCGCTCCTGAAAATACTACGATGCCGGAATTTGCATGGAAATAAAATCGACATCCGGAATCAATATTGAGCCTTTTAATAACTGGCAAATACCCATAAACAACATATGGCAAATTATTCTTCAAAACGGTATCGTCAGGATAATAGCCCGTGAACAACGAGCCTGGAGTGGTATAAATAAAGTTCGCATTTTGCCCGAAAGCCACGAGTTTGACATTCTGCAAATTGCCATTGGTAGTGAAGATAATGGAATCAGAAATTATAAAAGGAGTGGTGGCATTATTCGGGTCCACGGTTACTTCGACGAAGATAAACATACTGTCGTTCGCAGCGATTTCGACATTGGAAATAGATCGTCCTGACTTACCATTAATATTCAACCTGAATCGAGAATTATTCCCCGTAGCGAGGGTGATATTTGCGATATTAATTTTCTGGTTGTGGTTATTATATACCATCAAATTCCGAGTGCTGGAACCGACGGTCGTGAAGACGGTATCGAACATGATGGTATCTGCCGAGAAATTCAGCTTGGCAGCGGCATCGGTTATTAAAACATCCTTCTTGCAAGAAGAAATCAGGGCTATAATTAATAGGATCGGGAGGAGGAATTTAAGGGTCTTCATTAGATAATTATTGGCTGCAAATATATTCAATGTGATGGTAACGGAAAACGATTGTTTTTATTAATCAATTCCGTTCCGATGGTGGATTCGGGCTAACATTAGTTGCTCGTTACGGGAAGTTTCATGACCTCGCTTTCGGGGGACAAAACCGAAATATTCGTCGCGACTACCTTTTCTTTCTTCGATTGCCTTCAGACAGATGTCTGGATGCTATCGGAGAAATCCGAGGAGGTTCAGACACCTGTCTGGACGCTATGGAAGTAATCCGAGGAGGCTCAGACATGTGTCTGGACGCTATCGGAGAAATCCGAGGAGGCTCAGACACTTTTTTCAGCCCCTGAAATTAAAAATAATACCTTTAAAACACATTCAATAACAAATAATTATAAAATAAAATGACAAGAATCTGGATTTATTTGATCAAACCCATTTCGGTTTATACCGAGGGCGATAATCGCATTTTTATAGGAATTTTGAGAAATCGGGAAGGCATGTTTCATGACCTTATTATTCATCGAAAAGAGCTTTCTGACATTAAAATTAAGCCCGGGGCAATGAATGAGCCTCCTTTTTGTCGCAAAAAATGCTTATTTTTGCAGCCGAAATTAATAGAAAATGTTAGACAAATTAAAGGCAATCGAAGACCGTTGGAAGGAAGTAGAAGGCGAGTTGGTAAAACCGAATATCATGGAAGATATGAAGCGTTATGCATCATTAAACAAGGAATATAAGGACCTAAAAACCATCGTTGATGTGTATTATATTTATCGCAATGTAATGCACAATATTGATAGTGCCAAAGCAGTTTTGGCGAATGAAAAAGATGAAGAATTCCGCGCTATGGCGCAGG
Organism: uncultured Bacteroidota bacterium; assembly: GCA_903844645.1. GTDB lineage: Bacteria > Bacteroidota > Bacteroidia > AKYH767-A > JABDAW01 > JABDAW01. The sequence continues at coordinate 9,122 of CAIMUP010000003.1, read as the reverse complement.
AAGAATATGATGAGCTATCCGCTCAAAAAGATCGGATGGAAAATGAAATTCGGCAGATGCTTATTCCCGCTGACCCCGAAGATTCTAAGAATGCCATCGTAGAAGTTCGTGGCGGCACCGGTGGCGATGAAGCAAGCATTTTTGCAGGCGATTTATACCGGATGTACACCCGTTATTGCGAGAATAAAGGTTGGAAATTGGAGTTGATGGATTTCACTGCCGGCACAGCAGGAGGCTTCAAAGAAGTTATTTTTAAAGTCATCGGCGACAAGGCTTACGGGCAGATGAAATATGAATCTGGAGTGCATCGCGTACAACGCGTTCCAGATACGGAAACGATGGGACGGGTGCATACCTCTGCAGCGACCGTTGTCGTGATGCCCGAGGCAGACGAATATGATGTGGACTTGAAGGAATCGGATATTCGTCGCGATGTTTTTTGTTCATCAGGACCAGGCGGACAATCGGTGAACACCACCAAGTCGGCAGTACGATTAACGCACATTCCGACCGGAATTATTGCCCAATGTCAAGACCAAAAATCGCAGATGAAGAACTACGACATGGCATTGGAAGTGTTGCGATCGCGGATATATGAAGTGGAATTTAATAAGCGTATGGAAGAACAATCGAAGAAACGGAAACTGATGGTTTCGACAGGCGATAGGAGTGCGAAGATTAGGACTTATAACTATCCGCAAAGCCGCGTTACAGATCATCGCATCGCCATCTCTACTTATAACCTTCCGAACTTTGTGGATGGCGACATTCAAGAGTTTATTGATGCCCTGCAATTGGCAGATAATGCCGAACGGTTGAAGGAAGGAGTTTCGTAATGAATGATGAATTATGCAGGAAATCTTAGGAGGAAATAAAAAGTGTTATCCATCGTTATTTTCTTTAATTAAATACTTGATAAAATGAAAAATCTCTTCGGAATACTGTGTCTATTACTCGTAATTATTTTTCATTCCCATGCGCAAGATATTCCTATCGGGCAATGGAGAATTCACCTTCCCTATACCGATGCCATGTCTGTTGCAGAAGCTAAAAATAGGATCTATTGTGCTACCGGCAAAGGGTTATTTTTTTATTATAAAACGGATAACCATGTAGAGCGTTTATCTAAGATTAGTGGCTTGTCAGAATTAGAACTTTGTAGCATTGACCCAGCAACCAATCAGGTTGTCGGCGGTATAAAATACAATCCCAATGTAGATGAATTGTTGATTTGTTATACAAATACCAATATTGATATTATCAAAGGAGGGAAACAGATTATTAATTTGAGTGATATTTATAGAAAAAGTATTGCGGGAAAGAAAACGATCAACAGAATTACTATCAGCGGGGACTATGCTTATCTTTCGTGTAGTTTTGGCATTGAAGTTTTGAATATGAGAACACTTGAATTTAAAGATACTTATCATGTCGGAACAGGAGGTACTAATAGAGAGATATTTGATGTTACCAGTGATGATTCTTGCCTCTATGCAGCCACTGACAGCGGTCTTTACAAGGCACGATTAGATGATCCTATCATCTCCTATTTCGCGGCATGGCATTACGTTGATGTGAATCCATTATGCGTAGGCGCAAGTTGTCCATTGATGTTTAGTCATCTTGCATTTTTTGGAGGAAAAGTGCTCGCGAATGCTATTTTCGGCTCAAGCGATACTTGTTATTCCTACGATGGAACTTCATGGACACCAATACTAACCTTTCTTTCATCAAGGCGAACCGATTTAGCAGTTTCCAATAACTTATTATTGATATGTGATGAATTCGGAATATATGGCTTTGATCAATCAATGAATAAAACTAAACTTATTTACAAATATTCAACCCAGAAAGCAGCCTACCAAGCCATCAACGATAAGGATAATATTATCTGGATTGCCGATAATGGCTCTGCATTGGTAAGGATTTCGGAAGATGAACGATATGAGAAGATATTCCCTAATGGTCCATACACTAATGCGGTATGGGCAATGGATATTCAACAAAACAATCTTTGGGTAGCTCCAGGCGGCTTTAATGGACAGTATGCCGCAAATTTTAATTATGATGGTGTGTTTACTTTTCAAAACTCAACTTGGGCGACTTTCAATAGTAAAACCTATCCCGCGATGACGAATAAATATCACGACTTCGTTAATGCTGCGGTTAATCCCACCAATCCGAATCAAGTTTACTTAGGTACCTGGGGATCGGGGTTGGTGGAGTTTGATAATAACAATTATACTGCTGCCTACGATTCATCAAACAGCACTTTGAAGCCTTCTTCTATATCCGGCGATAATGGTTTTTTTATTGGGGGGCTTGCCTTCGATACTGTCGGCAATCTTTGGGTAGGCAATGCGCGTTCCGCCAACATGCTTTCTGTGAAAACAATTAACAACAAGTGGTATAGCTATAACATACCCTCATGGAATAATGAAGGCACTTATTATGAAATGCTAAATTCCATAGTTGATAAAAACAATTCTGTTTGGTCAATCCTTCGAAATGGTCATATTGGTGTTTTCAATAACAATAATACCTTCGATATTACCTCCGATGATCAAGCTAAAGTTCTAAGCACTACTTTGAATCAAGGACATCTTCCTGGCAGTGCTCATTGTATGGCTACGGACCACGATGGTGCGGTGTGGGTCGGTACTGATGTGGGGGTGGCGGTATTTTATTCCCCGGCTGATATTTTCTCCAACAATAACTACGATTGCCAACAAATCCTGATTGAGCAGGATGGTCATGCACAATATTTACTCGGTGCCGAATCGGTTACGGCAATAGCGGTAGATGGTGGCAACAGAAAATGGTTTGGGACCGCAAATGGCGGCGTATTCCTGATGTCAGCCGATGGAATTACACAAATATACCACTTCGATGAAACGAACAGTCCATTGCTTTCCAAGTCCATTACATCCATAAAAATTAACCAGCAAACGGGTGAAGTTTTCTTCGGGACGGACAAAGGAATTGTCTCCTTCAAAGGAACATCTACCGAAGGAAATACCGATTGCAACCTGTTTATTTATCCCAATCCGGTTCGTAATACCTACAGCGGAACCATTGGTATCAGAGGCTTGGTGGCGAATATGAATGTTAAAATCACCGATATTACCGGAACGCTCGTGTATGAAACTATTGCTGAAGGCGGGCAGGCGATTTGGAAGGGTACGAACTTCAAAGGCGAGCGACCTTCCACAGGTGTTTACATGGTCTTATGCACCACCGATGACGGCACGCAGACTTGTACAGGCAAGTTGCTTTTCATTAATTAATCCGCTTCGGAATCAAAAAAAAAGGTTAAGAAATCCGAAATAGAGATTAAGAAATCCAAAATAGAGATTAAGAAATCCAAAATAGAGGTTAAGAAATCCAAAATAGAGGTTAAGAAATCCAAAATAGAGGTTAAGAAAATGATTTCCTTAACCACTATTTTGAATAAATGTATCAATATCAGCGTATTATTAGAAGGGATAAAATTAAGACCAAATCTAGAAGGGAAAATTTGGAAAGGGACTTCGGCAGAGTTTAGGGAAATAAACTAATTTTGCCCGATGAAGAATTTCCTTGTCCTTTTGTTAATTTGTTTTGGAATAAAAGTGGTCGCCCAAGAGCCTTCCAAGATTCATCTGGTTCATTCCGATGCCTTGGAATATGATGAAAAAAAAGGCGGCAAGGTGAGGAAACTCATCGGGCATGTGCAATTTGAACAAGATACGACCGTCATGTTTTGTGATTCTGCATACTTTCCGATGGATCGAAATTACATCGAAGCCTTCGCCCATGTGCATATTATTAAGAACGACAGCATCCATATTTTTGGGGAGGAATTGCATTACAATGGCGATACCAAGTTCGCTGAAATATTCAGGAAAGTGCGGCTCACAAACCATGATATGACGCTGACGACGGAGTACCTGACATACGACATGAAAACCGATATTGGCAACTATAATAACAACGCCAAGATTGTGGATAAAGAGAATACGCTGACGAGTAAAATGGGGACTTATTATTCCAATTCCGATGTCTTTGTGTTCACGAAAAATGTGGTGCTGGTGAATCCGAAATACGTTATTCATTGCGATACGTTGAAGTATAATACGGTGACGAAAGTGGCGTACTTCCTCGGTCCGACGACGATTACGAGCAAAGAAAACCTGATTTATTGCGAGAACGGCTGGTACGATACCGAGCATGATATTTCGAGCTTTAAGGAACATGCTTACATCATTACCAAGGAGCAAAAAATGTGGGGCGATTCCTTATATTATGATCGGGGAAAGGGGCTTGGGAAGGCGTTTCAGAATGTGATTATTTATGATACCGTGCAGAAAATTATTGTCAATGGGGATTATGGCGAATACCACGAGATGAATGAGGTAACCATCGTTACGGGGCATGCGATGATGACACAGATATTCGAGAAAGATTCCTTGTTTATGCACGGCGATACCTTGAAATCGGTGTTCGATTCGGTGAATAATATAAGAACCATGTTTTGTTTCCATCATGTCAAGTTATTCAAATCCGACCTTCAGGGAAAATGCGACAGCTTGGTTTATTCTTCTAAAGATTCGGTTACGAGGATGTATTATGCCCCGATTGTTTGGTCGGATAAGAACCAGATGACGGGTGATACGATCACGATTTCGATGAAGAATAAAAAGATTGACCAGCTTAATATTTATCATAATTCGTTTATCATTTCAGAATCCGATTCCATTCGGTATGACCAGGCGAAGGGCAAGAATGCGACGGGATTTTTTGATGACAGCACGCACCTTTACAAGGTGAAAGTGGTGGGCAATGGGCAAACGATTTATTATGGGAAGGATAAAGAAGGGAAATATGTGGGCGTAAATCGAGCTGATTGCACTGATATTTGGATTTATTTGGTGCATAATAAAGTGGACAAGATTAAATTCATTACCTCGCCGGATGCAACTTTTTATCCTATTAACGAACTGACGCCGCAGGAACTTAGACTGAAAGATTTCCGTTGGCAAACCGAATTTCGTCCTCTGGAACGGGCGGATATTTTCAAGGAATAATGTTTTCTTCGTTGGCTTTGGATGAGGGTTTAAAGTTTAAACCCATTATGGCGCGTCCCCTGCTGCCTCCCACCAAAGTCCCTACCAACAGGCAGCAGCGGTCGGGCTGTTCGGGGGTACCGTACCTGCCTGCCACCAGAAAAGTCCCCACCAAAAGGCAGGTACAAACCCCTACCATCCCTCGCGCAGCAGAATACCCAGTCCATAAACCAGTCAAGCAACCTGACAGGCAATCGCCCCTTCCCGATTTCTTGTCAGGTCGCTGCCCTATTCGGTGCAACCAATGGTGGAAACGCTGTTTCGACTGTACCAAATCGTGTTTTGTATGTACCAAATCGTGTTTTGTACCTACCAAACAGCGTTTGGACGATACCAAACAGCGTTTGGACGACACCAAACAGCGTTTGGACGACACCAATCAGCGTTTGGACGACACCAAACAGCGTTTGGACGACACCAAACAGCGTTTGGACAACACCAAACAGCGTTATACTGATATTATTGGATGCAACCTTACAGGAAATCGCGAAGGGGCGATTGCCTGTCAGGATGCTTGTCGTGATTATGGACTGGGGGAAACTAAATTGGTTTTGGCTATCGGAAACTTGGGGCTACTTTCAAATCTTTGCTTCCAGGGGTGTATTCGTAGAATCCTGTGCCTGATTTTATGCCGAGATTTCCTGCCATCACCATATTGACGAGCAGGGGGCATGGGGCATATTTGGGATTGCCGAAGCCGTCGTGGAGGACATTCAAAATGGATAAACAAACGTCTAACCCGATGAAATCGGCGAGTTGTAGGGGACCCATCGGGTGGGACATGCCGAGCTTCATTACGTTGTCTATTTCCATCACTCCGGCTACGCCTTCGAAGAGGGAAATAATGGCTTCATTAATCATTGGCATCAGGATTCGGTTGGCTATAAATCCGGGATAATCGTTGACTTCGACGGGGATTTTATCGAGCGTTTTCGAGAGTTGGATTACTTGCGAAGTTACGGTATCGGAGGTGGAGTAGCCTTTGATGATTTCTACTAACTTCATCACCGGAACGGGGTTCATAAAGTGCATTCCGATGACTTTGTCGGGACGCTTGGTAACGGCTGCTATTTGGGTGATGGATATGGAGGAGGTGTTGGATGCGAGGATGGCTTCGGGGATGGTGATTTTATCTAATTCGCGGAAGATGTTGAGCTTGATGGCGACGTTTTCGGTGGCTGCTTCGATGATTAATTCGGCATCTGCTACTCCTGCTTCCAGACTGCTGAATCCTTGGATATTAGCCAGTGTCTTTTCTTTGTCTTCCGTGGTTATTTTTTCCTTGGCAAGCATCCTGTCCAAGTTCTTGGTGATGGCGGAAAGCCCTTTGTTTAAGGCGTCTGGCGACACATCTATCAGGGATACACGAAAGCCCTTTTGGGCAAATACATGGGCAATACCATTTCCCATGGTGCCTGCTCCGATTACTGCAATTTTATTCATATTAATACTATATAGTTTATAATTCTTAGTTTGTTATTTTCCCCTTCCTTCCACGACTATCTTGATGGTGTAGATCAGGATTTTAAAGTCTAATGCGAGGGACATATTCTCGATATAGATGATGTCGTACTTGAGGCGTTCTATCATTTGCTCGACATTCTCTGCATAGCCAAACTTCACCTGTCCCCAACTGGTAATACCTGGTTGTACCTTCTGTAAATGCCTGTAATGAGGGGCAGTAACCATGATTTGATCAATGAAGAACTGCCGTTCAGGACGAGGACCCACCACCGACATATCGCCTATTAAAACATTGAAGAACTGGGGTATTTCGTCCAATCTAAACTGCCGCATGAACCTGCCGAAAGGCGTAACTCTATCGTCGTTTGCACTTGATAACATGGGCTTGCCACTTTCTGCATTGGCATACATGGAGCGGAATTTATAAATGGTAAATGGTTGCCCATGCATCCCGATTCGTTCATGGTTATACAGTATTGAACCTTTGGATGACAGCTTCACGCCGATTGCTGCAAAGAGATACAATGGCGAGAGTACAATCAAGACAAACAACGAAAAGAAAATGTCGAAGACTCGCTTCGCAAAGCGTTGCCAGGCAGGCATTAGGGTAGGGTATATCTCGATTAACGGAGCGCCGAATATGGCATTCATCTTGACGGAACCGGAAAGAATATCGTACATGTCGGGAAGGATTTTGATGATCACATTGGTGTCTTCCAAGATGTTGATTATTCTCCGCAGGCTCTCGTGTTCAGAGGATTCTACGGCGATGATTACTTCCTCCACCTTCGATTCCATAATGAACTTCTGAATATCGTTTACGCTGCCGATGTGCTTCAATTGGTTTTCCAGATCGCTGCCATTGGTTTCATCTACATGCACATAGCCGATGAATTTATTGCCTTGCGATATCTTCTGCGATTCAAATTCATTGAAGAGATTAATAGCCTTCAAACTACTGCCGACGAGTATGGTGTTGAATCCGATGATCCGTTTCTGAATTTTATGTGCCAGATTCGAGGAAAGCAAAAACCGGAACAATGCCGTGATTATAAAATGCAAGCCTAACAACACAAAGAACGTGTGGTAATAAGTCCGGTAGTTCTTCACCGAATCATCCAGCAGGATGGTGAAGAAAATAATCAGAACTCCTATCAGCGAGATGTACAAAGTCTGCCCTAATTCCTTCAATCGCGATTTGCGGTAGATATTAAAATAAGTACCGGTGATGGTATATAAAATGATCCAGAAGAGCGGAATAAAAACAATCGCATAATCCAAATTCTTATCATGGATAAACTGCGTCAACTGGTCGTAATGGTATGCCTCGATATACACCTTTCGATACGAATAAAACAAGCACCAGGCGAGTAGGGCAGAGGTAATATCGAGGAGCAGGTATTTGACCGTTAGTAAGGGTTTATTCATGATGCTTATTGATGAATCAACTTCAGGTTATCGAAATAGATGTCTGCATTGGTCTTTCCATCATCCAAAACGGCGGCTATGAAAATATAAAAATACCCAGTCCCAGTTCCCGATGGATAACTGCCACAAACGGTCGTTAAATCCACATAAATCTTATTCCAATTCGCACTCGGATACACGTCTAAAACAGTATCTTCCAAGTCTGCCACGGCATTCAAATCTGGCACATGCAAAACGCCGACACGAATGGTATTACTGCCCCGATAATTCATCTCCAGATACACCGAATGGCTGCCATCCGTAGGGAGTTCGTAACTATTGATAGACGCACATTCAAAGTAATAATTCGCTGTCGTGAGGCTCGCTTTAGCACTGCTCATCCCTTCGCAAACATCCACCGAAGTCGTCGTCAGGCTATCCATCGTAGGCTTCACGTTGTGCATCGTCATCCCTGTCGCATCAAAGTCCTCGCGCCAAGCGAATTGTGTTACAGGATAATACGTTACCATCGGGTTGATCGTCGTGATTTGTTGCGCCGTTAAATTCACCGTGGCGGTGAAAAAAGTATAGAACGGATACGCCTCGCGAGTGCTTGCAATTCCATTCACCATTATCCCTGGTTTTACATCAATCTGGTGCATTCCTGTTGCTAAGATGGCAATGGTAGCGGGCATTTGATACACTCCTATCAGTTTTTGATCCACATAAACCCACGCATCTTTTATCCGATGCGAAGCCGTGCCTTGCGAAGCATAATCGGTCGTTAATCCTATCGAATCTATGTGGATGAAACTCGGTACCTGCGCAGGCGGCTCGAAAAGGGAGCACGAATGAAACAGGAATGGAATTATTAAAAGAAAAAGAAATCGTACGGGTAAAGGCATTTTGTTTATGGTGAATAGGATGATAACGGAGAATTTTAGAATTAATTATAAGGTATTAATGAAGCGAAAACCGAGCCTCCAAATCAGGGTTTAAGTTTTCAGAAAACGGGTTTAGGTTTTCAGAAAACGGGTTTAGGTTTTCAGAAAACGGGTTTAGGTTTTCGGAAAACGGGTTTAGGTTTTCAGAAAACGGGTTTAGGTTTTCGGAAAACGGGTTTAGGTTTTCAGAAAACGGGTTTAG
>CAIMUP010000002.1 GCA_903844645.1 uncultured Bacteroidota bacterium | reverse complement strand
GAATCTCTCCATCGCCTGAGCACATCAATACCAAAGGACCTCAGTTTCAAGCGCCGCGCGTCACCCCTTCAAAACGCTTTCCCACCCCTTCAAAACGCTTTCCCACCCCTTCAAATCGCCTTCCGATACCTTCAAAATGCCTTCCCACCCCTTCAAATCGTGTTCCGATACCCTCAAAACGCTTTCCCACCCCTTCATAATGCCTTCCTACCCCTTCAAATCACTTTCGTACCCCTTAATATCGCAAAACAAAATCCTGTTTCACCTGCCCCTTGCGGAAGAAAACAATACCTATTTTGAATAAATCAATGGTGATCGTTACTCTCGAATCTTGCCTGATTTCATTCCAAGCCTGTTCCATTTCTTTGCTCCAATGAATATCATCGAAGATAAAAACGGTATCTTCATGAATGTTTTCAATACATTGATTGAAATACCACATCGTGGGTTCGTAGCGATGGTTGCCATCAAAGAAAACATAGTCGAGCAGCGGCATATCTATAAGGGCTTTCGCCAATGTTTCATCGAAATTGCCGACTATGATTTTGATGTTCTCTTGTTTGAAATGATTGAAATTCTCTTGAGCAATTTCGGCAGTCGTGGGACAACCTTCGAGGGTGATGAATTGGGCATTGGGAACGGGAATGCTTTGGTATAATGTCGTAAGCCCGAGGGAAGTACCCAATTCAAGCACCTGCTTTGGCTGGAAATTATTAATCAATCGAAAGAGGAGCTTGGCATACTTCTCCGGTTGCAGGGAATGATGGGCAATATTGGAAATTTTTCTCTTCGTAGAATTATTAATGGATGAGCCGGCACCGAAATCTGTTACTACAATTTCAGCATGATTATTCAATAGCCGCTGCCGCAACCGTTCCAATCTTTCATAAGCATAATATTCACCCTCATTCGTAATAACATTGGTGAATAAATCAAAGACGAAGGGAGAATGGATGCGGTGCTTGCTTTTGGCATGGAGGAAGTATTTCAGGTAACTCTTGGCACGGAATAAGAATTGGGAATAAGGTATTGCAGACATTTGGTATTTGATTTCAGGATGCAAAGCTATTAAAGTTTAAAGTTTTATAATTTTGCATCCTAATACCTCAAACTTTAAACCCTAAACACTTTTAACTATGGCAGATAAAAAAACAAAAGCACCCGCCCTCCAAGCCGCTTTGGAAGGCGTGTTGATAGACATCTTCAGGAAGAATCCGAGCAAGACTTTCAATTATAAACAAGTGGCTCATGCACTGCATCTCCACAAGAAAAATGACCGGAAGATTATTGCTGATTCGCTGGAAGCCCTCATGATTTCGGGGAAGATAATAGATGTGGACAGAGGGAAATATAAGCTCAAACCGGTACATTCTTTCGTGGAAGGGATCATTGATTTCACCTCTCGCGGTGCGGCATATCTCTCTGTTGATGGATATGATGACGACATCTTTATCTCGCCTCGCAATGTGAAGAATGCTTTGGATGGCGACCGCATCAAGATTTCTTTATTCGCAAAGCGCAAGAAAGAAAAGATGGAAGGCGAAGTGGTACAGATCATCAAACGGGCAAAGACAGAGTTCGTAGGTATCGTGCAAATGACCCCTAAACTTGCCTTCCTCGTCCCTGATAGCGATAAGATTCATGTCGATATTTTCATCCCGATGAAGGATCTTAACAAGGCGCAAAACGGACAAAAAGCCATTGCCGAAATCACCGATTGGGCAGAGGGAATGAAAAATCCGATAGGGAAAATAAAGAAGGTACTCGGATGGCCCGGAGAGAATGATGCCGAGATGGATGGCATCCTTGCAGAGATAGGATTTCCATTGCAATTTACAAAGGAAGCTTTGGCGGAGAGTGAACAGATTTCGGATAAGATTACGAAGAAAGATTTGGCAGGAAGGAAAGATTTCAGGAAGATAACCACCTTCACCATTGACCCTTACGATGCCAAGGACTTTGATGATGCGCTGTCTTTTCAGCGGTTGGATAATGGAAATATAGAAGTGGGAGTTCACATCGCCGATGTATCGCATTATATGAAACCACAGACGGCTTTGGATGATGAATCCGAGTATCGAGGAACATCTGTGTACCTTGTGGATAGGGTCATTCCGATGCTGCCGGAGAAGTTGAGTAATAATCTTTGTTCCCTACGCCCCAATGAAGATAAACTTTGTTTCTCGGCAGTCTTTGAATTGAATGAAGAAGGGAAAGTATTGAATGAATGGTTTGGAAAGACGGTGATTCATTCGATAAGAAGATTCACTTACGAGGAAGCTCAAACCGTGATAGAGACTGGCAAAGGCGACTTATCTATTGAGATAAATATCATGAATAAGATAGCTGTGAAGATGCGTAAAGAACGCTTCAAGAATGGTGCTATTGGCTTTGAAAAAGAAGAAGTAAAGTTTCGTTTGGATGACAAAGGTATGCCCCTGGAAGTGTATGTAAAAGAGAATAAAGATTCCAATAAACTGATTGAAGAATACATGCTCTTGGCGAATAAACGCGTTGCTGAATTCATCGGAAAGAATAAAAGTAAGGATGGCGAGAAACAACCTTTTGTCTATCGTGTGCACGATGTTCCTGTAACTGATAAGTTGAATTCGTTTGCTGCTTTCGCAAATAAGTTTGGTTATAAAATTAATACCAAAACGCATAAAGAAATATCTCATTCCTTAAACAAATTGATGAGTGATGTGCATGGCAAAAAGGAACAGAATGTATTGGAACAACTTGCTATTCGTACGATGAGTAAAGCTGTCTATACCACCAACAATATTGGGCATTACGGCTTGGCTTTCGAGTATTATACACACTTCACTTCGCCCATTCGCCGCTATCCTGATGTGATGGTGCATCGCTTGTTGGAGCATTACCTAAAAGGTGGTAAACCTGTAGATGCTACCTTGTATGAGAACGCTTGCAAGCATGCATCTGACAAGGAAATGAAGGCTACCAAAGCGGAACGGAATTCCATTAAATTCAAACAAGTTCAGTTCATGCAGAAGAAGACCGGGATTGTTTTTGAAGGCTTAATATCAGGAGTATCAGAGTGGGGAATGTATGTCGAGATCATTGAAAACAAATGCGAAGGCATGGTAAGGCTGCGCGATATTGATGATGACTTTTACGAGTTCGATGAAAAGAATTTCTGTCTCATCGGTACCCGGAAAAAGAAGCGGTATCAGCTTGGCGATACCGTTTTCGTGAAGATAAAATCAACGGACTTGGCAAGGAAACAAATTGATTTTTTCTTGCTCAAGAAGTAGTTCTCGTTTCTACTAATTCTCTTTTGCAGGGATAGGTTTTATGTTCGGAATTTTATCCAAAGAAATCACCACATATTCCCGACGAAAAACTAATTTTGGATGCTTATGAATGATTCTTCTTTCCATTTCAAACAGTTTATTGTGCGGCAAGATAAATGTGCCATGAAGGTCGGTACCGATGCGGTCCTACTGGGTTCATGGGTCTCGAGGCATGAACTGAATTCGGTTAAAACGATCCTTGATATTGGTACCGGAACGGGAATTATCGCGATGATGCTTGCCCAAAAATCGGAGGCTAAGATTGATGCCATAGATATTGATGACAATGCCGTGATGCAGGCGAAGGATAACGTCAATGCTTCGATTTGGAAGGATAAAATCAGTATTCATAAAATTTCTTTGCAGGATTATTCCAAGGAGGCGGATCAGAAATTCGACCTTATCATCAGCAATCCTCCGTACTTCGATGAGACTTTCAAACCTGCCGAGGAGGGAAGGAATAAAGCCCGACATACCGACAATCTCTCATTCGAGGATCTCGCCGATGGGGTACGAATTTTATTAAGCGAGCACGGGAAATTCTATGTCATTCTGCCATTAACCGAGGGTACTATTTTCATTGAAAAGATGCGGGTCGAGGGTTTGTTTCTGAATGAAATAATGAGGGTGAAATCCAGAAAAGAGAAGCCTGAAAAACGATTGATGATGCAGTTTTCTTTCCACAAAACCGAGGTCATTACAACCGAACTTTTTATCCACGAAGACGATAACGCCTACTCGGAGGCGTATATCGAGATGACGAAGGATTATTACCTGTAACGGTTCTTATTAATTAAAGTAAATTTGCGGCATTAAACGAAACGGGTATGCCGAAAACCGAGTAGAGTAAGCGAAATTAAAACTAAGAAAATGGGAAGTAAAATTTATGTTATCAATTCGGAAGCGGGCAAGGAATGGTTCAAAAGGAATCACTGTAAAAAGAAGTATCGCGGCGTGCATATCGTGATGATGGCGTTGCCTTCCATCACCCATGTCATCACTGCGATTACTAAATTCGGGAAGAAATTTGGCGACAGATGCAAACAGAGTGGTGAGATTCTGAAAGCCATTACAGGCAATGTATGGGTGGTGATTGATGATGCCACAATTCTCAACATCAGCAACTTGTTGAAGGCGTATAAAAAGTCAAAAGGGGATGAGCGCAAGGGTGCCTGGATGAGTCTGCATAATGCCATCAAAGGGGTGATGTATCAGTTCCAAATTGCCTCTGAAAATGACAGAACTAACGCGATTATTATTATTCAATCCGGAAAATTTCATGTCAAAGGAATCGCTATCCAGCAGAAGAATGTCTTTAAAGTAAAAGATGGAATTGAGACCGGTTCTATCAATTTGAAAGCCGGCGGAGGCGGGCGTTATTCCTGTCACGATTGGATGTATTCCGAGGATGGAATTTCATGGATCAGGTTGCAGCCAACGGTAAAATGCAAAACCAAAATAGTTGGTTTGACGCCTGGAAAATATGCCTATTTCAGGCATGAATTAATCACCAATAAAGGACCGCAAGGCATGTCTGATGTGATCCAAAAGATGGTAAATTAAGTACCACTATCCGAAAATACAACACGGATCATCGGGGTTGAAATGGATGAAGACAGATCGTAATTCAATCCCTTCTTATCCGAAATAGTTTTCGTAATCCCCTGCCTATTTTTCAAAGGAATTTATTCCCATTTCGAGAGTATTTGTAGGAATTCCGTCAGTACCGGATTAAATACCTTGACTTCTATACAAAATGACGAATCTCTTCTATTAATTACTGCATCTGTGGAAATAAATACCGCCTCTATTTGACGCCAAGTCGAGACCTTTAAACCAAGTATCGTACCCATTTACCACTTTATTGAAGTGAAATACCACTATATTATAATGAATAACTATTTTAGTATAATGAAATAGTCTTTTACTATAATGAAAGACTAATTACCACACATGAAGTGGTCATTCATGTCTGGTAATTAGTCATTCATTATAGTGATGTAGTTATTCATTATAGTAAACGGGTTTTTCATTATAATGATATAGTTATTCATTTTAATGAATGACCATATCATTATAATAAAGTGGTAAATGGATACGATACTTGGTTAGAAGGTCTCGACTTGGAATCTAATGATCGAGGAATTGCATCCAGTTTTCGGGGTATTTAATAAGCCGAATGCGGTACATAATTCGATAATACCGATACCAAATCACACTATCGAGATACCTTGAATAATTCTCTTGAATTAAGAACGGAAGAGGGCGAAAAGTAAAATGATTACCTCTATTTTCCTTATCTTTGCCGCGAATAAACCATAGCGAATTGCTATTAAATAATTAATAAAAATGACACACATTTTATTGGAAGCTAAAGACCAACGGGAAGCCAAATTACTCCTCGAAATTGCACACCGAATGAACATTAAAGGGACGGAACTGACTCTCGAAATGGTGGAAGATATTGGTCTTGCCAATGCTATTGACGAGGGAAGGAAATCAAAAAAAGTTTCTCGCGAAACTATCATGAAGAAGCTGAAAAACTAAGGATGGAGGTCATCTTCAGCGATTCCTTCAACAAGGATATTTCTAAAATAAGGGACAAAAAATTGAAGGGGAAAATCCTTTCTGTTATTGAAGAAATCGAAAATGCAAAATCATTATCCGAGATACAAAACCTTAGAAAATTAATCGGCTACAAACACCATTATAGGATTCGTATTGGGGATTATCGTTTTGGGATTTATAACAATAATAATCAAATCGAAATTGCCCGGTTTCTTATAAGAAAAGAAATTTACCGGTACTTCCCTTAAAAAAGATAGCCCCTGACCGATTTTTCATCCGTCAGGGGCTATTAAAGAACAGGGTTTTAAGATTCCTTAATACCCGAACACATCACTCAAATTCAGGAACGATACTTTGCCATATTTTTCCAATACTTTAATGTCTAATTTGGCTTTATCGCCCAAGACCATGATGGTATATTTATCGGCTTTCACGTATTTGTTTTGGAAGGTTTTGATATCATTCAAAGTCATCGTCGGAACCTTCTGATAGGTATCCTTTCTTATGTCATAATCCAAGCCTAATTTTTGGGCATTCTCGTAATTAAACAGCACCCTTGCTTTCGTGATTCGCTCGGTCTGGATTTTCTTTAAGATCGCATCTTTTGAGGTCGAAAAATTCGTGGGAGACTCCGGCATATTCGTTAATAACGCCGTCATCCCAACCATTGCTTCCGGGAATTTATCGGCTTGCGTACCGATGTACGCCATATTGTAATGCGCCTTTTCTTTACGCTGTGGCGATTGGAAATTTGAGAACACAGAATACGCCAAAGCCTTTGATTCACGCATGTCTTGGAATACGATGGACGACATATTGCCACCGAAATATTCGTTGTATGCCGTCAAGGTCGGGACATTCGTTTTGTTATATAATTCACCCTTCGAGAGCATGATGATTTCGGCTTGTTTCATATCGTAATTGATGACGAAAACACGGTTACTATCGGTCGGCAACTGGACATATTTTGTGGCAGGGGGAATAGTTTTGTAGGTCGCAGGGACTTTGTGGAATTTGTTCAAGGTTGTAGTAAGGGCGGTCGTATCAGCCGGTCCGTAATACAAGATATGATGCGGATAAGAGGTAACATTTTTAATAATAGTAACCAATTCTTCGGGCTTTATTTCGTTTAATTGTACCTCCGATAAAATATCGGTGAAGGAAGACTTTTTACCATACACGCCGTAGTTATACATCGCTGACCAGAGGATGGTATTTTTATCTAATTTAGCATCACCCCGTTTCTTAATAATGTCTTTTACGAGGCTGCTGTACGCATCTTTATTGGGCATGGCATCAGCCAGCAAACTTTCGAATAATTGGACGGCAGCCGAGAAGTTATCCGTCAAGCCGCTCAAGCTTACCCACACTTGGTCATCATTAGCCTCGACAGAGAACGAACATCCCAATTTATAGAACTCCTGTTGGATAGCGGCAGGGGTGTATTTCGATGTGCCGAGATAGGAAAGATAGCTTAATGCAATGCCCAATTTCTTATCGTTATCGGTACCCATATTGACTAAATAATAAAGGTCGAAAAGGTTGTTTTCTGTGTTCGATTTATAGTTGATCGTAACACCATTTTTCAATTTCAAATGTTTGATGTCTTTGTTATAATCTATAAACACCGGCTGAATGTCGGGCGTTTTACCGTCAATGATCGCTTGCACAAAAGGAGACTTGCTTTCGCGGTTCACTTCCACCGGAGTAATGGCGGGTTTATCTACTTTCTTCACGGTTTTATCCTCGCCGGTACGCTTATAAACGATGACATAGTTTTCTCTGTAATTCTTGTTTGCGAATTCGATCACGTCTTGCTTAGTAATCTTTGCCAAGCGGTCTATCTTGCCTACTTTATCCTTCCAATCCAATCCTAAAATAGCGGCTTCAACGAAGGCATCCGCACGACCTCTATTCCCTTCATAGGTCTTGGTTTCTTGTAAACGCATATCGGTAATAATAGCCGTCATTAAATCATCAGGGAATTCGCCTTTTTTGATTTTATCCATCTCTGCCAATAACAAATCACGCAATTGCTCCAAGGTCTGCCCTTCTTTGGGGTCGGCACTCAAAATATGGGCGGAATAATCTTTGAAAATTAAGGTAGAAGAACTTGAATTAAGCACTTTTTGTTTTTGATTCAAATCCAAATCAATCAAGCCCGCAGTGCCATTTCCTAATAATCTGTCAATAACAGTAATCATGTCGGCATCACGGGTAGCAGCCCCACCAAAACGGTAGCCCAGCATCATCGTTGCCGCTTCAGGACCGTTAACTTCTTTCACTATAGGCTGGGTAATAGGGGTTTCCACCGGAGGATTAAAGACAGGCACTTCTTTGTAAGGCATAGCACCAAACTTAGCATCAATCATCTTGATTGTTTCATCAGGATCGAAGTCACCGGAGAGGCAAATCGCCATATTATTCGGGACATAATACTTGGCTAAATATTCTTTAATCTTCTTTATTGAAGGATTCTTCAAATGATCAATGGTGCCTATGGTTGTTTGGGTTCCATAGGAATGTTTTTGCCATAAACCCGCCATTAATGCCTCAAATTCTTTTTCTCCGTCATTATCCAAACCGCGATTTTTTTCTTCATAAACCGCTTCTAATTCGGTATGGAATATGCGCATCACCGGATTACGGAAACGCTCTGATTCTATTGTCAACCATTTCTCCATTTGATTCGATGGAATATCGTTTACATACACCGTTTGCTCTACCCATGTGTAAGCATTCGTGCCTTTAGCCCCGATAGTCGCCATCATTTTATCGTATTCATTGGCAATGGCAAACTTCGCTGCGACACCAGAAACGCTATCAATCTGATGATAGATGATTTTCCTTTGTTCTACATCGGTAGTGGAACGATATACTTCATATAAATCCACAATCTTATCTAATTCTGGTTTCTCTTTGGTGTAATCCTTCGACCCGAACTTATCAGTACCTTTAAACAGCATATGTTCTAAGTAATGTGCCAAGCCCGTAGCATCTGCCGGGTCGGTTTTACTGCCTGCCTTCACGGCGATGTAGGTTTGGATACGAGGAGCATCTTTATACACCGTCATATACACCGTCAAGCCATTGGCAAGGGTGTAAATCCTTGCTTTTAAAGGATCATTCTGTAATGTTACGAAGGTGTAATCCTTCTTTTTCGTTTGTCCTGATACGTTTGTAACCGGAGCTAAGGCGATCATCAATAAGACGATGCAAATACTGTGTTTAAATTGTTTCATGTTTGTTAATATTTATGCTTTAAATTGTTAATAATCTATCTCTAAATCCAACTGTTTCCGCAATTCTTCCAAGGCTGGGTTCTTCTCTGCCATAACCTTGAATTTTTCTTTGTTGGTATATGCTTTTTTCGTGGATGGATCTGCTTCTTTGACGACAACTTCAATAGTAATAGACGTATTCCCCAAATCCTTATGCAGAAATCCCAATAACTCCAACTTATTCTTCTTGAATTCTTCCTCCTGCGCCTTGTTAGTTACCGAATGTTCTATCTTATATCCTTCATTCAGCAAGGGGGCGGTGTTACTTAGCGAACTTGCAAGCTGCATCCGCTTTTCATTACTCACTTTTATCAGGAATTTATTCCAAGAAGCAAGCAATTCTTCCAAAGTAAAGGATTTATCCTGCTCTACTTTAGCTTCGGGAGTCGTTTCTTTGGCAACAGGTTTTGCTGACGACATAGGAATAGAGCTGTATGCCTTGGCTTGCACTACTTCCTTCTTGATTGGGGCTTCTTTTACAGGTGCAGCAGTTGTTTCTTGTGCCTTTACTGGTTCAGGTTTGGTGATTCCGACTTCAGTTTTTTTTTCAATGACGGAGTTTATAGAACACATCTTCATCAATGCCAATTCTACCGTCAGCCGTTGGTTCTTTGAGAGCTTATAACTGATGTCACATTTGTTCGCTATATCCAATGCTTCCAATAAAAACGAGGGAGCACTCGCTGCCGCCTGTTTTTTATATTTCTCTTTAATGTTATCACTCACTTCGAGCAAGGAGATGGTTACCGGATCCCGACAAACCAACAAATCTCTCAAATGGCTGCTCAATCCTACAATGAAATTATGCCCGTCGAACCCATTTGCAAGGATCTCATTAAACGTCATCAACGCTCCGGCTATGTTATGAATCAAAACATCATCTGTTATCGTGAAATAATAATCATAATCCAAGATGTTTAGGTTCTCAATCGCCGCTTTATACGATATATTGGTTCCTGCGAAGCTCACAATCTGATCAAATATAGATAATGCATCCCGCAATGCCCCATCAGCTTTCTGGGCTATGATGTGAAGTGCATCTGGTTCGGCGATAATATGTTCTGAAGTGGCTACAAATGCCAAATGTTTCGCAATATCCTCCACCGTTATCCTATTAAAATCGAAGATTTGGCATCGCGAAAGGATGGTCGGGATGATTTTATGCTTCTCCGTCGTGGCAAGGATGAAAATAGCATACGGAGGCGGCTCTTCCAGCGTTTTTAAGAACGCATTAAACGCATTTAAAGTGAGCATGTGAACCTCATCAATGATATATATCTTGAATTTCCCCTGGTGCGGCGCAAACCGAACCTGTTCGACCAACCCGCGGATGTCGTCCACCGAATTATTCGATGCCGCATCCAATTCAAAGATGTTCAGCGTCTGATTATTGTTGAACGAAACGCATGATTCGCACACGTTACACGCCTCGGTATTCGCGTCTATATGCTCACAATTGATGGTTTTCGCCAGAATCCTCGCACACGTCGTTTTTCCTACGCCTCGCGGACCACAGAAGAGGTACGATTGGGCGAGATGCTTGCTTTTTATCGCGTTTTTCAGCGTCGTCGTAATAGAACTTTGCCCTACCACCGTGTCGAAGGTCGCGGGTCGGTATTTTCTTGCTGAAACGATGAAGTTTTCCATGATTAATTGCTATATTTTCCGTCGGCAAATCTAATAAAAATAGAATCATTATAAAATAGTCCTCAAATTCTCCATCAAAAAGAAAGAACTGCGCCACGTTTCCATTATCCAATTCCACACTATTAATAAAGGCATCAAAATAAGGAATAAAAAATTCCGCTCCTTTAATAAGAGTATCCCAATAGGGAATAAAAAATTCCACTCCTTTAATAAGAGCATCCAAAAGGAGATTAAAAACTGCCATTTGGAGGGCAAAACCTTAGATGTTTTTGCCTCTGATTTAGATGTTTTAATCGCTGCCAGCCATGTTTTTATCGCTGCCAGCCATGTTTTTATCGCTGCCAGCCATGTTTTTATCGATGATTGGCGGCTATATTGCCTATTTTTATGGCAGGATGTGGGGGAGTACAGGGAATAAATTATCGTCGCTTATAGAGCATTATCCTCGAAATTGAAGCTTTTAACCTTCCTTTGGAATGTCAGAATCCGAATTTGGAATTTTTTAATCAACGTGTGGCGCAGATCTTTCTCGGTGCAGCAACCTGACGATGAAGTTAACCCCCCCTCAAAAGCAAAAGTCGTATTTCCTTTTCATTAAAAACTACAGGGACATCAAATCCTGTAATTATTACTTCCCGAGGCTCATCATATTCACGAATAAGCGATACGCTCCGGGCACTCCTGCGGGCATTTCCCGAAAGAAAGACAGCCCTGTATAAACAAAATACCCCTTGCCGTATTTCGCCACTATCGTACTTCCTTTCGATGGCTTTTCGTTCGGGTCGTTGCACGAGAAAATCGTCTCGTATTGGGCATCCCAGTCGCTTGCGAAATACAATCCGCGCTCTTGTATCCATCCCTCGAAATCTTTTTGAGAGATTTTATTCGGTGTATTTAATAACGCATGATTCGGGTTCTCAAAAATCATCGGGGCTTCCTCCACAGTTACCCTGTCGCGAGATATTTTAAAAGGATACGGACCGATGTCCGTCTTCAACGATGCCAAGAAATTGTTCGTATTATATTGTACCACCAAGTTGCCCCCGTTCGAGATATATTCCATCAATGTTTTATGAACATATTGCATCCTTTCATTGGTGTTAAACGCCCTGATACCAACGATTATCGCATCATAGTCCTTCAACGGATGGTTCAGGATCATATCCTCTGTAAGCGTCGTAACATCGTACCCGATTTGCTTCAAGCATTGCGGAATTTCATCACCCGCCCCGGGAATATATCCTATATTTTTACCTTTTTTCTCGATATAAATCGGAATGAAACGAGCCTCTGCTTCAGGGAATAAAGTTTGGATCGGGATGTGCGGATAATTCACTCTCACCACGCCTTTCGAGATGCTTGAATTATTAATCTCGACCACGGCTTTGGCGATAATCGCATCATTAATCGAGGTTGTGAAAAAGACCGGAGCTTTCACCGTAAAAATAACCGTCGTTTCCTCCCCTTTTTTCTTCATCGCGAATGAAATGGTAGCCGGTTCTACCTTCCATTCCGAATTGGGAAGGGTTAATTTCGCCGAGCCGTTCGCATCATTCATATTCGACTTTAAGGTTACCTTTATTTGCTTCGATTGGTTGTTGGTGAACATATAATTTACCGCCTCAATGTTGGCAGTTACGGGCGGGCAAACCTCCAGTGGGCGGTACTTTTCACCATCTATCGGGTCTGTCCATTTATAAATTACGGGGCGAATGATTCCTATCTTTAAATCGCCACACGATAAGGCGAAGAGGACGGTTTCGGCAGGGGTGTTTTCGGGTTTTCCAATCACGCTTTGCTCACTTACCGAATACATGCCGATACCGTGTTTCCGTTCCAACCAATAAGGCGTCGAGTAATTTGCTTTCGGTGAAACAATGACGGAATCGGTGATGCTGAACAGATGATTTTTGACCATTGTGCTGTCTATGCTTTTGCTTTTATCAGCCCCGAAAGATATTTTTTCCAATTTAAACGGAGCATCCGAACGATTGATGATATTAGCAGTAATTTTTAACTGCTTTCCGGGAGCTATTGAGAAATCTTCGGCATCAGCTTCCAACCAAATGCCGCCACAGGCGAGGATGACATCGGTTAATTCTTTCATCTTTTGCGTCTTCCAAATACTCTCTTTCATGCTCTTCATCAAATTATAAATCTTGATCAAAACCGGAAGGCTTTTCTCGGGATTAGCGGGCTGAAAGTCTTTCGTTGCTTGCTCTAAAAGCGAAGCTATCTTATCACTTCCATCTACCCGTTTCCATGTTTGGTCTATGCCGGCAAAAAGATTGGTTGATGAAGAGTCGCCTTTGATAAATTTAAAGTATTCTACCTGCTTCCCTCTCGACTTAGGCACTCCGAATCCCTGACTTTTGTGCATACTCCTGCTCTCGGCTGCCAATTCGCCATATCCCTTTCCCAGCATAGGATTATAGACCCCGACATCGAGCTTTAATTGGGAAGTATCTATCGTATTTGCACCGCTGCCGAAGTTAAAAGTGTTCCAATACAAACTCTTTGCCTGCCATACATCCACAAACTTTAATTGCTCTTTGAACTTTGTCGGGTCGGCAGCCGCTGTAAAGGCTTCCCCTGCAAGAATCGCGGAGGAAGTATGATGCCCATGCCCACCCTCGCCAGTAGTCGGGAAACGGGTGATGATAATATCCGGTTTGAAGAGGCGGATAATCCATACAACATCAGCCAAAATACTATCATGTCCCCAGATTCGCAAGGTTTCTTCAGGACCTTTGGAGAATCCAAAATCATTGGAGCGGGTGAAGAACTGTTCGGCACCATCTATACGCCGGGCAGCCAACAATTCTTGCGTTCGGATCAAACCCAACAGTTCTCCTTGTTCGGTGCCTACCAAATTTTGTCCTCCATCGCCGCGATTCATGGACAGGTATGCCGTTCGCAAACATTTTTCATTGGCTAAATAACCCAGCAGCCGCGTATTTTCATCGTCAGGGTGTGCCGCAATATACAGCACAGACCCGACTGTATTCAGTTTCTTCAAGGCTAGCTGAATATCTGCGGCATTCATCGTCTTTTGAGTTTGGGCAGAGAGGTTTTGGGTCAAGATTATAAGACCTAATAATAGGAATATTAATAGTCGGAAGCGGCAATTAAGTTTGTGGTTTATATTTATCATCATAGAATATATTTTTGAGGGGCGGCAAAGATAATTTTTAGAATTATAATGAAAATGGGAGGAGGGCGAATTTTCCGATTCCTCTGAAGCGCGTACTTCAGAGCAATATATAATTTCCGATTGCTCTGAAGTGCGTACTTGAGAGCAATCGGAAATTATAAACCGTAACGAAGTACACACTTCACTCGACTTGCAATCACCGATTGCGGTAACGAGCGGCGATTTACGTTGAGATTCTCTAAAAAGAGGGAAATATTGCGATTCTGAACCCGTCTGGGTTTTTCTCCTGACAGGTTTTGATAGTTGGAATTCCTTATGTTAAAACCTGGAGGAAGCAAAACTGACACCATGGGGTGTTTATTTATTAATCATAAATGAGTAGTTTCGCGGGATTAATAAATTGATATGGCTGCAGTTTCTTCGGATAGTTTGTTTCGGTTAATAAAGTCGCTGAATGCGCATGAAAAGCGGTATTTCAAGATGTATGTCGCGCGGCATGTGAGCGATGATAAAACAGGGAGTGAATTGCTGTTTGATACGATCGAAAGCTTGGATATATATGATGAAAGCGTTATCAAACATTTATTGAAGGGGCAGTCGGTGGTGAATACTTTGGCGACTTCCAAGAACCGTTTGGCGGAGTTAATCATGAAAAGCCTCGATGCCTTTCATTCAGAGAGTTCGGTGGATGCACAATTGCGGAGGGAGCTGCATTTTGCGGAATTATATTTTAAGAAAAACCTTTTTGATGATTGCTTGAGAATCGTGATGAATGTGAAGAAACTGGCTTATCAATACGATAAGTTTAAGATTCTGCTGGAATTGTTTGTCTGGGAGAAAAACATCCTGACCAACTCGTCGCTATCGGGTAAAACGGAGGAGGATTTAAACAATATTTTGGAAGAAGAGAAACGGATTTTGTAGATTGTCGAGAACGAAAGCGAATATTGGAATATCAAGAGTCGCTTCTTTTTAATGCTTAATAAAAGTGGGACGTTGAGGGATAAAAAGGATTTGGAGAAGTTTAAATCCATCATTGATCATCCGCTGCTGAAGAAGGAAAGTAATGCGTTGTCTTATCGGAGCAAGTTTTTTTATTATCTGATTTATGGCTCCTATTATTTCGCCATTGGGGATTATAATAACAGTTATAAATACCAGAAGAAGCATATCGAATTAATCGAGAAACATTCGCAGATGGTGGAGCAGGAACCTCATAATTACATTACTGTTTTGATGAATATTATCAATGCTTGCCATCTTTTAAATAAGCATGAGGAGATTTATAAGTACCTGAAAAAGATACGGACAGTTCCGAAGATGGTAGCAGCCAATCACCGTGAATTTCTGGAAATAAAAGTCTTTGCAGATACTTACAACATCGAACTGGCATTGGATATTGAGAAGGGAGAATTCAGGAAAGGGATGGAATTAATCCCTGAAATAGAGGAGGGTTTGGAGCAATTCAAGGGGAAGTTTAACAGGTTTCAGGAGACGATATTATATTACAATTTGAGTACGATTTGTTTTGGTGCGGGCGAATATTCATTGGCGTTACGGTGGCTGAATCTTATTTTGAATGACAAGAGTATCGAGATTACCCAGGAGCTTTATTGTTTCTCGAAAATTCTGAATCTTATTATCCATCTGGAGTTGGGGAATGACGATTTGTTGCCTCATATTATCCGTTCTACCCATCGCTTTTTGGATCAGCGGAAGAAGCTTTATAAATTCGAGAATGTGTTCCTAGATTTTATCAAAAAGATGTCGAACTATCCCGATGAGAAGGAGATTATTATTCATTACCAGGAACTGAAGATTGATTTGGAAGCCTTGATTCAGGACCCGTTTGAGCGGAGGGCTTTTGATTATTTCGATTTTATATCCTGGGTCGAAAGCAAGATTCATACTAAACCGTTTGCCTTAATCGTTCAAGGGAAAAAGTAATTAGTTATGTCAAGAATTCATAAGATTAGTATCGCGTTGATTGTTGTTTGTTTCATTATTAATATCCCGAATAGTGATGCGCAAATCAAGCAGATTTATGGTATCGGGGTTTCGTTTCTGATGGATCCTGATTTCGATTTGTTGCCGATGGTTACCGATGTTATTTCGGCTACTTCTGCGTATTCTGTCGGGGTGCAGAAGGGCTGGTATATTGTGGCGGTGGATGGTATTAATATCAAGGGGAAGAACCAAAATGAATTGGTGAAAATGATACGCGGACCGGAGGGTACTTATGTCAAGATTACGTTTGCGAGGGGGAAGAACCTGAAGGATTTGGTGGAGCATATTATTATGCGAAGAAAAATTCCGGCGAAGCAATAAAGGTTGATTGTTTATATCATTATTGTATATTTGCGGTTCGTAAAAATTAATATTAATCAAAATTATTTATCATGAAAAAGATTCTCTTAATCCTCGCCATCGTATCAATCGTAGCCATTGATGCTTGCAAAGAAAAACACATTACAGAACCCGCGACCACCACGCTGAACACCGACAACTACAGTTCGATGGCGGATTTCTTCTCCAAGAATGCAATGCCAATGCAGACTTACACAATGGATGCAGCAACCGGTATTACTTTTACCACTCCGCAAGGAACTGTTGTGACTATTGCGGCTAATTCCTTTGTTGATAACAATTGGAATCCCATCACCAGTGGCAATGTTTCTATCGAGTTCAAAGACATTTATAAGAAGAGCGATATGCTTTTGAACAACATGCCGACAAGTTATTTGAATGGACAACCAATGAAATCGGGTGGTGAGTTCTTTATCCGCGTCAAGCAAGGGAATACTTTGCTTAAATTATCTGGTGCTTCACCAATAATTGTTAAGCAGCCGCTCAATGGATTAGCATTAGATACTGCCATGAAAGCCATGAATCCTGTACAGGATACTGTTGGTACGGGTGGAAAAATTAGTTGGTATCCGACACCTGTTGATACCTTTGGTCATCCTGTTGATTCATTAACCTATTCGCTCCAAAACTATGTATTTAAACTTTATCAGCTTTGTTCTCCATTAGATTCGGGCACGTGGACAAATTGCGATCATTGTTTTGCAAATTATACCCAAACATCCTTGACGTTGCATGGTACAGATGATGTGAATACCTATAGCACAAATGTATTTATTACTTTTAAGGATGTCAATACAAATGTAAGCATTTATGGCTATACAAATAACAATTTCGATTACAGTTATGCTCCTCTTACTTATAGAGGAACGGTTGTGGCTTGGGGAATAAAAGACCATAAACTCTATTCCTCATTCACTCCTATTACTATAGGTGCTAATCAGACGGTGAACTTTACTCTTACCGAGACTACAACGGATAAATTCAAGGCTGCAGTAACGGCTTTGGATTAAAAATACCCGAATATGAATCCTTTTCCAAGTGGAGAGGGATTCATATTTAAGTGTTGGCAGTCATCCCCAAGCTTTCTTTGTATTAAAAAAAGTGGTTTAGAGCGATCGGTAAGTAACAATCGTAGTAAAGCAACTGCTTTATAGCGATTGTTACTTAACAATCGATGCATTGCAACTACTATGGAGCGATTGTTACTTAACAATCGATGCATTGCAACTACTATGGAGCGATTGTTACTTAACAATCGATGCATTGCAACTACTATGGAGCGATTGTTACTTAACAATCGGTCTAAACCAAGTGATTTACTACGATTGTTATGTAGCCGGAGGTCGAAACCATTTTATTTATAGTGATTGCTAACTATTGATACATTCCGATATTTGTAGATAATATCAGGAACTTTTATTGAAAGAAAAAAGGTGATAGTTGTGAGATAAAAGATTCACACAAAACTTATCTTCATTCTACTCTTCCCCTTCTTTTCCTTTCTTTGCGCCCTCAAAAAATAATAATATTATGGCTTTAAAATGTGGAATAGTAGGCTTGCCAAATGTCGGGAAGTCCACTCTGTTTAATTGTTTATCGAATGCAAAAGCGCAGGCGGCGAACTTTCCTTTTTGTACTATCGAACCGAATGTCGGGGTTATTACCGTGCCCGACGAACGTCTTAATAAACTCGAAGAGCTTGTCAACCCGCAACGTGTGGTGCCTACCGTCATTGAGATTGTGGACATCGCGGGCTTGGTGAAAGGAGCTTCAAAGGGCGAGGGTTTGGGCAATCAATTCCTCTCAAATATCAGGGAGACGAATGCTATCATTCATGTCCTTCGTTGTTTTGATGATGATAATGTGGTGCATGTGGATGGCTCCGTGAATCCCTTGCGAGACAAGGATACCATTGACATGGAGTTGCAATTAAAGGACCTGGAATCTGTGGAAAAGAAGATTCAACGATTGCAGAAATTAGTGAAAGGTGGCGATCGTGATGTGAAGAAAGGCATTGAAGTTTGTATGCTTTACAAAACCCATCTCGAGAAGGGTTTATCTGCCCGAAGCATCACGACTTTTGGTGAAGTTTCGGAGGATGATACCAAGTATGTTGCCGATATTTTCTTGCTTACCGCCAAGCCCGTTTTATATGTCTGTAATGTGGATGAAAAATCATTGCCAGCAGGGAATAAATATGTCGAACAGGTTAGAGAATATGTGAAGGATGAGAACGCCGAAGTCCTTATCATTGCTGCTGCCGTGGAAGCCGACATAGCTTCTATGGATAGTTATGAAGACCGCGAAGTTTTCCTTACAGACTTGGGCTTGGATGAGTCGGGAGTTGCCAAATTAATCAAGGCTGCTTACCGTCTTTTGAATCTCTCGACCTACTTCACGGCGGGCGTCAAGGAAGTGCGCGCCTGGACGATAGATAAAGGCATGACTGCCCCGCAAGCCGCCGGAATCATCCACACCGATTTCGAGAAAGGCTTCATCCGCGCCGAAGTAATTCACTATGCCGACTTCATTAATTATGGTTCTGAATCCGCCTGCCGCGATGCCGGAAAACTTTCTGTCGAAGGCAAGGAATACATCGTGCAGGACGGCGATTGTATGCACTTTCGGTTTAATGTTTAGGGGGAAATTAAATATCTATTCTTGGTATTAAAATACAATGGCTACTTCTGGATGGATATTTAAACCAATTGGTGCTTTTGTTTTTTGGGCTTTCAAGGGATTCAAAACAAATTATTCTGATGAATTAAGTTCTGATAATCTTTTTAGAAATTATTTTACTGGTATGATTGTTTTCATGTCTATAATAATAGCTATTTGTGTGATAAAGTCTTTCCATTAATCCCCCTTCACCATCCCTTCCTCCTTAATAAACCCCTTTTGGCGGGGTAGGGAATGGAGGATGGAGAATTCGGTAAAAACACTTCTCGATTTTTGACCTTGATAGTCGAAAGTCCCCAAAAGTTTTTTTGAAAACAACAAAACTTTTTTGAAATGTAACAAAACTTTTTTGAAATGCAGGAGAAGTTTTTTTGAATTCAGGAGAAGTTTTTCTGAATTCAGAAGAACATTAGTGATATGCAACAGAAGTTTTTTTGAAATAAGGTGAATTTTGGTCATATAACATGAAATATTCTCCCCTTGAGTCAAAAATTTAGGAATTGGAGTCCGATGTTTTGTTTTCATAAAGGCATGATTTATAGTATATCCCAAAAGTTTTTTGGATTCAGGAGAAGTTTTTTGAAATGTAAGAGAAGTTTTTTTGAAATCAACAAAACATTAGTCACCTGCAAATCAAGTTTTAAGACAGTTTCAAGGAGATTTGAGAGATTGGCGCACCTTTTTCCCTCCTTTCCTCCATAATAAACCCCTCTTTCGGGGGTATCAAATAGAAATTCTATGAACTATGAATCTTGAGCTTCGCAAACTTGAGGAGAAGCTGCTTTTGTCCGGTGGTTTGGAAGAAAATCACCGCCTTTATGTCGTTGCCCTTCCCCTCGAGGTGCAAAACCTTGCCCCTTCCGAAGCGTTGATGCTCGACTTCCATGCCGACTTGGAGGTTGCTCGTATCATCCCCAATAAAATCATCGGTAAGCGGGATGTTTTTAGCCTGATTGTTCCCGAAATTCTTCGGAACGGTGCCCGGATTGGCGAACGAATTGCGGTCTTTCAGCAAATCGAAATTGTCTTTCGACTTCGGGTTGATGAATCCCTGCTCAATAAAGTCAGGATTAATCTCTTCCAAGAACCTGCTCGGCTCGCAGGAGGTCAGATTGCCCCATCTGTATCGGGTTGTGGCATAAGCCAAGGTCAATTTCGTCTTAGCCCGAGTAACGGCGACGTAAAACAGCCTCCTTTCTTCCTCCAAATCAGCACGGCTGTTCAAAGCCATCTGGGAAGGGAATAAATTCTCCTCCATTCCGACCACGAAGACCTCGGGAAACTCCAATCCCTTGGCGGCATGGACCGTCATCAGCGACACTCTGTCGTTATCCTCGGGGTCATCGGCATCGGCATCGGTAAGAAGGGCGACATCCTTCACGAATTCTTCCAAAGTATTGGGGATAATCTCTCCATCTTGATCGGCTTGGGGCTTTTCCGAGAACTCATTGATGGCATTGAGCAACTCCTGGATGTTTTCATACCTGGAAACGCCTTCGGGAGTCTTGTCATCGTACAATTCTTTGAGGATTCCGGTTGATTTCGCGATATGACTGGCGGCATCCCAAGCAGAATCAGTCTTAATAGCCAAGTGATAGCTCCGAATCATGGTCACAAAGTCCTGAATCTTGACCATAACGGGGCTGCTCAACCCAATATCCTTGTAATCTTTGATATTGCTGATGATTTCCCACACGCTTTTATCGGCATCGGAGGCATAAACGAGCAATTTCTCGATCGTTGTCTTCCCGATGCCGCGGGTTGGGTAATTAATGATGCGCTTTAAGGCTTCTTCGTCTTTATGATTGATCGAAAGCCTGAAGTAAGCGAGCAAATCCTTGATCTCTTTGCGTTTATAAAAGGATAATCCGCCGAAGATCCGATACGGAATGTTCGATTTCCGCAAGGCTTCCTCGATAGACCTGGACTGGGCGTTCGTTCTGTAAAGGATAGCGAAGTCAATGTTCCGCAAATTGTTATTAACCTTGGAAAGAAAGATGTAATGAGCCACCATACTGCCCTCTTCATTGTCAGACATTGCCTTAATCAACCGCACTTTCTCCCCGATACCGTTCTGTGTCCACACTTCCTTCTTCAATTGCGCCTTATTGTTGATGATAATGTTGTTCGCCACCGACACAATGTTCTGGGTAGAGCGGTAATTCTGCTCCAACTTGAAGGTTTTAAGGTCAGGATAATCCTTTGCAAAGTTTAATATGTTCTGAATATTCGCCCCCCTGAAGGCATAGATGCTTTGTGCATCATCTCCCACCACGCAGATGTTCTCGAACGCAGCCCCTAACCTCCTTATCACCACATACTGGGCAAAGTTGGTATCCTGAAACTCATCCACCAAGATATATTTGAACTTATGCTGATACTTATGTAACGCCTCCGGGTAATCACGAAGTAAGACATACGTTTTATACAACAGATCATCAAAATCCATCGCATTAGCATTAAAACAACGCTTCGTATAAAGCTCATACAACAAGCCCATCTTCGGCTTCCCCGATTGGATGTCGTCGCTCTGCAACTGGAGGTCCTCCATATACTCCTTCACAGAATAAAGATTGTTCTTCGCACCCGAAATCCGATTCAAAACCGAGTCCGGCTTATACCTCTTATCATCCAATTGCTGCTCCCCCAAGATAGTCCTGATCAAACTCTTACTATCATCTGTATCATAAATCGTAAAGTTAGACGTATAGCCCAATTTCTCCGCCTCAATCCGCAAAATCCTCGCAAAAATAGAGTGAAAAGTCCCCATCCAAATATTCGTCGCATCCTTCCCAACCAAATTCACAATCTTCTCCTTCATACTCCGCGCCGCCTTATTCGTAAACGTCAACGCCAAAATATTAAACGGGTCCACCCCATTCCCAATCAAATGTGCAATCCGATACGTCAGCACCCGCGTCTTCCCCGAACCAGCCCCCGCAATAATCATCACCGGACCATCACTCGCCAAAACAGCCAACCGCTGCGCCTCATTCAAATGCTCAAGATAATCTTCCATACCAATAACCCTTTAAAGCGGCAAAACTACACTATTCACCAGACATAAAACCCGAAAACCTTCCCCAAGGAGTTTACTTTATTTCGGTAAGCAATACCGCCAAACGACTCACCTCGAAGCTGGTTTATTAACCCCAAAATTCAGTCATAAATAAACTGCGAGGGATTCCCATCCCCTTGCGAGGGATTTCTATTCCCTTGCGAGGGATTTCCATTCCCTTGCGAGGGATTTCCATTCCCTTGCGAGGGATTTCCATTCCCTTGCGAGGGATTTCCATTCCCTTACGAGGGATTTCAATTCCCTTGCGAGGGATTTCAATTCCCTTGCGAGGGATTTCAATTCCCTTGCGAGGGATTTCCATTTCCTTGCGAGGGATTTTTACATCTCAATATAAAATCAGACCTAACAGGATACATCGCCCAAAAATTCACCCCCTTTCTAAATCCCCGAATTTCATATTTTTGCACCCTAAATTAATCGCCATGGAATCTAAAATAAGCAAACAAATCCTCTTCTATCTACTCTTCTTCTCTCTCTTTAATTTTAGTTGCGAAGCCCAAACTTTTCAACTTTGGGGCATGACTTTTAAGGGAGGATCCGATTCATCAGGCATCATTTTTAAGATAAATAATGACGGAACTAATTTTCAAACAAAACATAATTTTAATAAAGCTACCGGCAATTATCCCAAAGGAAATCTGATTGCCATTAACGGAAAATTATTCGGCATGACAGATAGCGGCGGCATCCATAATGGCGGAGTAATTTTCCGATACGACCCCGCTTTCGATGATTATTCCGTGCTCTATAATTTCGATACCATAAGATATAATCTCGATACCTTGAGCGGGAAATATCCCTCCGGCAGCCTGCTCAATGTCGGAAATAATATCGTGTATGGCATGACAAATGCAGGCGGCATCAATAAAAAAGGAGTTATCTTCAAATTCGATATTTCCATTAATCATTACACGCTAGTCTATAATTTTAATGGTACCGATGGACAATATCCTGCAGGCAGCCTCATCAAGGGCACTGATGGAAAATTGTACGGCATGACTCCGCTTGGCGGCACACTGGGCTTCGGCGTCATCTTCAATTTCGACCCCGCGACAAGTATTTATTCCAAACATTGGGATTTTACCGGTGGCGACGGAGCCAATCCTCGCGGCAGTCTCTTGCAAGCCAGTGATGGAAAGTTTTGGGGCTTGACATACGGTGGTGGCGATTCGAGCCGAGGTGTACTCTTCAACTTTGATCCCACCATAAATTCGTACGGGCAATCATTTACTTTCCATGGAATCAACGGGGCATACCCCTGCAACAGCCTTTATCAAGCAAGCGATTCTAAACTTTATGGAACAATTATCGCTAACCCGAATGGGTGTAATACAGGCTCTGTATTCCGCCAAAGTCTCGCAGGTTTGCATGTAGATGTTTTGAATTTTGGAACCACTCGTTTCGGTCGCCCTTACGGTAATGTTATTCAAGGAAGCGATGGTTTGATTTACGGAATGACTTATAAATGCGGTCATGATTCCTCAGATCAAACGCCGGATAGTTCAGGAGTAATTTTTAGTTTAAACATCGCCACTTTATCATGCGTAGTGCTTCATGTTTTCGATTCTATAGGAGGAGCAAATCCTTATGGCGACCTCCTCGAAATGCCTGCAAATACCGGTGTTAACGAACTGCCGCATCAAACAACGACGGTTGCTATTTATCCAAATCCTATTAATACTGAAGCCACCGTTGTTATTAATAATGGAAAGGATATGGGTTACGATTTTATCGTTTATAATCTCCTCGGCAAGGAAGTTTTTAATTTGCATTGGACAGGATTTAACGGTTCATCCCATAAAATTAATCTTGGATATTTAACCCAAGGAATGTACTTTTATAAACTCTTCCAAAGCGATCAAGAACAAATCGCCTCTGGTAAACTCGTTATTGAATAATACATCGTTAATATGAAAAAAATAATCTTTGTTATCGCCATCTTTTGTATAATGAACGGTGATGCTACTGCCCAACGAATCAAGCTGATTACAGCCACGTCGCAACATTGGGCAGGTGGAGTTTGTTGCCGCTACGGAGCGAATTATAATTTCGTTATTCAAACAAAAATGAATAATATTACTCCCGATACTGTGTGGGTAAATGGAATTTTTTATCCCATAATCTTCTCTGATGATGGACAAAGCCGGAACGCCCATAAATTTGACAGCCTCACTCATCTGCATACTTATATCTTCACTGCTGCCGAGTTTCACGATGATGCGAAAAATTCTTTCCTCAATCAAAATAAGGAATCAAAAGATAGCACCGCCATCAAGCCTGTGCCCATAAAAGAATTCAAGGGAGCAGCAATGATTACTTTTCAATACAAGGGCAAGCAGTGCTCGTTTGTCGTGAAAGACTTCACCAAATTAACGAACCTAATGTACCCCTAACCTCTATTTTTTCCCCAGAAGCCTATGCATATCCACTCCAATTATTCTCTCCGATCACTTAATACATTTGGAATTGAAGCCCATGCCAAGTATTTTGTCGCCTTTAATTCTATTGCTGAATTACAAAATATTTTACAGAACCCGTCATTTCAAAAAGCCGACAAGTTTATTCTCGGAGGAGGCAGTAATATCCTTTTCTCCAAAGATTTTGACGGCTTGGTATTGAAGAATGCTATCTTAGGCATGGAGGTTATTGCCGAAGACGCCGATCATGTGTACATCAAGACGGGTGCTGGCGAAGAGTGGCATCATCTCGTTTTATTCGCGGTGAATAATGGCTATGCAGGCATAGAAAACATGAGCCTGATTCCCGGTAGTGTCGGTGCCGGTCCTATTCAAAACATTGGGGCGTACGGCACCGAATTAAAAGATGTATTGGTAGAAGTCGAAGCCATTGAAGTTACGAATGGCAAGCTCCATAAATTCACTAATGAGGAATGTAAATTCGGGTATCGCGATAGCATCTTCAAGAAAGAAAAGGGAAAATACATCATCACCTCCACCGTCATCCGATTAAACAAAGAACCAACATTCAATACCAAGTACGGAGCCATCGAAGAGGAATTAAAACGTATGAGCGTGGAGAAAATAACCCTCAAAGCCGTGAGCGATGCCGTCATTCATATCCGCCAAAGCAAGCTCCCCGACCCGAAGGAAATGGGCAATGCCGGCAGCTTCTTCAAGAACCCCGAAATCCCAAAAAAACAATTCGACTCCTTAAAAAATACATCCCCAAACATCATCGCCTTCGACACCGTTGACGGCAATAAAAAACTCGCAGCCGGCTGGCTCATCGAACAATGCGGCTGGAAAGGAAAACGCATCGGCAATGTTGGCGTTCATGCCCACCAAGCCCTCGTGATCGTCAGTTTCGGCAATGCCACCGGAGCCGAAATCCTCAACCTCGCCACCAATATCCAAACATCAGTCTTTGAAAAATTCGGCGTCCTCCTCGAAATGGAAGTGAACATCGTTTGAATCGCCCTCCCTTCATAATCCACCCCAACCCGCAACGGTAAAATCCACCCCATCACCCCAATCGCCACTACGTCACCCCGAAAATCGGGGGAGGTTTTCGGAAATTCGGGGGAGGATTTCAGAAATTCGGAGGAGGATTTCAGAAATTCGGAGGAGGATTTCGGAAATTCGGAGGAGGATTTCGGAAATTCGGGGGAGAATTTCAGAAATTCGGGGGGAGGTTTGGAAAATTCGGGGGGAGGTTTGGAAAATTCGGGGGGAGTTTTGGAAAAATCGGGGGAGGATTTGGAAAAATCGGGGGAGGATTTCCTAAATCCTCCCCCGAATTTGGCATCCCTGCCAGTCGAGGCTTATAACCCGACCCCACTTTTCACTTTTCACTATCAGTTTTTCACTCACCCAACCACACTTTAAACTTTAAACCTTAAATCTTAAACTATCATGGCGCGTCCCCTGCTGCCTCCCACCAAAGTCCCCACCAACAGGCAGCAGCGGTCGGGCTGTTCGGGGGTTCCGTTCCCGCCTGCCACCAGAAAAAGCCCCACCAAAAGGCGGTAACCAAGCCCCTACCATCCCTCGCGCAGTAGTGCCCAATCATTCCCCAAACCCATTAAGCATCCGGACAAGCAACCCCCCATCACGATCTCCAGTCGGGATGAAATCATCTATTCACTATTCAAATACAATACCTTCAGGAAGAAAGCCCCCAGCATTACCCCCATTCCTAATAATATCCCGAACCAAACTACTCGCAATATGCGACAACGAAGGACTCGCAACCAAGAAAACAGTCTCAATCCCACCACTCAAATCCCGATTCATTTGCGCAATAGCCCTCTCGAATTCAAAGTCATTAGCATTCCGCAAACCACGGGCAATATAATCAGCACCCATGCTCTTACAGAAGTCCACTGTCAAGCCAGTATAGCTCTCCACTTTCACGTTTTTAAATGAATACAAAGCCTGTTCAATCCACTTTATTCTTTGGTCTAACGGAAACAAAGAGTTCTTCTCCGCATTCACCCCAACGCCGATAATCAACTCATCAAACAGAGGAATCGCACGTTCAATAATATCCAAATGACCTTTCGTAATAGGGTCGAACGAACCCGGGAAGACTGCTATTTTTTTCATGGTATCTATATTTCTTCTTTATAAAAACTGAATGCCACTTTGCCATATTCTCTCTTTACCTCAAAGCCTTTCAGTGAATCGAAATCATTATCCGAATCATGCTCAAGAACGAACATACCACCCGGTTTAAGGAACTTCCTTTTAAAGATTAATTCATGAAGTTGCGGTATGAAATCATTGTCGAACGGAGGATCGGCAAAGATTAAATCGAAAGGCTCATCATGATTCTTTAAGTATCTGAATACATCGTAACGATGAACCTTTACCTGCTCGCATTTCAATATCTTAAGCGTGTTTTTAATAAAGAAAACATTCTCGCTATTCAACTCCACCGAGGTAATATCTTCTACCCCTCTCGATGCGAATTCGTAAGAGATATTCCCCGTACCGGCAAATAAATCCAAGACCTTTAAGCCCTCGAAATCCATTTTATTATGCAAGATATTGAATAAACTTTCCTTCGCGAAATCAGTCGTTGGTCGCACCTGCAAATCAAATGGAGTCTTGATCGTTCGCCCTTTATATTTACCAGAAACTATACGCATAGTTGCAAACTATAAAGTGAATAAAAAAAATGTTTAGGCAACGAGTCCAGCTTACTGCCGTACTTTAACGACGAAGGTTTTTGCCCAAATGACAGCTCCCTGATATATTTATAAAGCAAAGAATAAATCGTAGAATTCTTATCCAATTCACCGGTAATTTTAATCTTAACAGTTTCAGGATTCAGGTTGAATTGTTCTAACACAAAGAGTAAATAATACACCAAATCCTCGGCAGTAGTATAGCGAAAGGTATTATAAAACACTAGCGATTTTTGATTCGCAATGATGATTTCAAAATACGAAACGTGGATATTAAGTACGACATTAGTTTCGCTGTTCTTTTTATTTTCCAAGAGGCTATTCTCTAATAGAGCGGTAGAATAATGATGGAATTCTACCAAAGGAAATTGTCGCTGAATGCAGTTCTTCAGTTCCAAAGGAATCGCAAAAACATTCACGGCATCGGTTTGTTTCAGTCGTTCGGAAAAGAGTACATCATCCGTTTCCAAAGAACAATTTAATCCCAAGAGAAGTCTTTCTTTTTCTTTCTCAAAAACGGGTGCAGGCACCAAGGTAGATGTTTGATTGATGATTGCACAATGTACCTTCCGATACTTCTTTTTAAACAAATTCTCACTCTCGAATACGGATTGTATCTTCTCAATCAAAGCAGCAACAGAGTTTACTTTTTGAAAATGATATTGAACCAAAGCCGAAGAAAACTTCCCATCAACTTCGACCACACAAATCGAAAACTGCTCCATACCCACCTCCAAAAATAAATCATAAGGCAATTCATTTCCCACCAACAGACTTTCATCAATTAATGAATGTGCAGGCTTCGATTTATTCATCGTTAAAGTCATGGTATTATTTTCTTTGAGGCGACAAATATCCGAAAAGTTAGGGAAAGGCGATTAGGGATAGGATAAACGATAAGACAAAGGTCATTGATGATAACAAAAAAGCAGCACACGGTGTACCGCTTTTTGTATATACATTTTGAATGTATTTTACTTCTCTACCACAAACTTCCCTCGGTAGGTTTCTTGTGCTGCTTTCACTTCATAGAAATAAACCCCTGCGCTTATGAAACCGTACAATGAAACGCTGATGGCAGCTTATACAGTACAAAAGGATTTCAACAAGATACTGCATGAGGAGGGGCAAATGTTGCCTGCTTATAAATATCTGGAATTGCCGGAGGTTTGATATTGTTTTACTACTTTTGCAGGCTGAAATTAAAAACATCGTAACACAATAACAAATGGAGAATAAAGATATACGTTGGCATCAGCGGTTCGCAAATTTTTCAAAAGCACTGCTTCAATTGGAGGAGTTTATCAAGAAAGGCGATGCAATGAACAATATGGAAGAACAAGGGATGATAAAGGCATTTGAATATAACTTTGAACTTGCCTGGAATCTGATAAAAGATTATTATGAAAGTCAGGGTGTGACAGAAATACAAGGGAGTCGAGATGCATTCAGGTTAGCATTTCGAAGGGGCTTGATTGTTGAAGGTGAACAATGGATGGACATGATTAAAAGCCGCATTTTAACGGTGCATTCTTATGATGAAGAAACGGCTGCAAAAATTGTGTTGGCTATCAAACACGATTATTATGATTTGTTTAAAGCACTCCATATTACTATGGAAAAAATCATGAACCGAGAAAACGATTTAGCTGATGAGGTGAAATGAAATTCGGGCTTAAAGATACAACTGTTCAAGAGATACAAAATGTATTTGCCGCCTTCCCGCAAGTAGAGGAAGTAATCGTGTATGGCTCGCGGGCAAAGGGAAACTACAAACCTGGTTCTGACATTGATTTAACATTGAAAGGCGAAAACCTGAATCTCTCTGTTTTAAGTAAAATAGATTTGCTTTTGGATGATTTGCTTTTGCCCTATACTTTTGACATTTCCGTTTTCAACCATATTACTAACCCCGATTTAATAGACCATATCAACAGAGTAGGCATTGTTTTATACGACCGAAAAGAACAAATAGTAAATGAAAAGTAAAATCTAATTTCGCTGATGGCAGCCTATACGGTACAAAAGGATTTCAACAAGATACACCATGAGGAGGGACAAGTGTTGCCGGTATTTGAATATTCGGAATTGCCAGGGTTTTGATATTGTTTGGCTACTTTTGCAGGCTGAAACCAGAATATTCTTTTTGATGATGATGAAAACACTTGATAAAATTCTCTTTACTTATAACCTTGCAACCATACAGGTGCAGGGGGCAACTGTCCGGTTGTTTACTCATATAATTAATCAATAGACCTGCTGTTTTATAAGTTACTGACCATTTTCTGACGATTACTTGAGTAATCCGACGGAATACTTGAGTAATCCGATGGAATGCTTGAGTAATCCGGCGGAATGCTTGAGTAATCCGGAAGAATGCTTGAGTAATCCGGAAGAATGCTTGAGTAATCCGGAAGAATGCTTGAGTAATCCAGAAGAATTCTTGAGTAATCCAGAAGAATTCTTGAGTAATCCGGAAGAATGCTTGAGTAATCCGGAAGAATTCTTGAGTAAAAAATTTTTATCGTCTGCATCCATCCTTTTTTCTTTAATAACAAAGATTGGTGGAAGTGTGGAAAGGGGCGTGGGGAGCGGGGATTGGAACAAAAGAGCGGGAAATTTGGGTTGATGGGGAGAATTGTTTCGGGGAATTCTATAGATTTGCAGCGATTAAAGCGAATAATTATTACGAAATGCGAAACATGCCAATTAAGCAAGTGCAGAAATTCTATCCGTAATGGAAAGACTTATGCACCTTTTGTGAAGAAAGGTGCGTATATTTATATGTTAGCAGCAAGCGTAAGACCGAGCGTACAATTTAGAACGAAACGAATAATAACTTAAAACAACAAAACAAAATATGAAAATTGCATTAGTAACAGGAGCAAACAAAAGCATCGGTTTTGAAACCGCCAGACAATTAGCACAACTTGGATATTTCGTTTACATTGGTAGCAGAGACAAAACGAAAGGACTTGAGGCGATTGAAAAATTAAAAGCAATGGGTTTAAAAAATGTGGACTGTATTCAATTGGATGTTACCGACATCAATTCAATAAAATCTGCAAGACAAGAACTTGAAGCGAAAACTAAAAAGTTAGACATCTTAATTAACAACGCAGGCATTAGTGGTGGTTTTCCACAACCAGCGACAAAAGTTACTATTGACACATTGCGACTTGTATTTGAAACTAATTTTTTCGGTGTAGTTCAAGTAACACAAGAGTTTATTGAGTTGCTGAAAAAATCAGACCAACCCAGAATTGTAAATGTAACCACCGAATTGTCTTCATTGACAAATCACAGCGACCCAAATTGGATATTTGCACAATTCAAACCTGCTGCTTATTGTCCATCAAAGACCGCTTTGAACGCATACACCGTAATGTTAGCGGTTGAGTTGAAAGACACAAATTTCAAGGTGAATTGTGTATGCCCTGGGTTTACTGCTACTGACTTTAATAATCACAGAGGCACAAAAACAGTTGAACAGGGTGCAAGTGGAATTGTAAAATATGCAACACTTGACAAAGACGGTGCGACAGGAAAATTTTTCAATGAAGAAGGTGAAATTGCTTGGTAACACAAATGAAAACAAACGCCAGCTGATAACATAAGATTTATGCAATAATTATTGGGGGCAGAATCGCTAACTTTAAAGTGTCTGCGGAAAATCCCCCCAATACTTACTTCATAAATCTTTCAAACGTTAGCAGCAATTGTGAGAACGCGCGTAACGAACATTTACGCAACGAACGAAACTTTAGAAACAAAACGAAATGAAATGAAAAAAGAAACTAACTTAACGAAAGGAATTACAGAACCTGAAATTGTAGACACGTATATGAACAACCTTAAACATCCGTTGTTTGACTTGGCTGAATACTTACGGACTTTTATTTTAAGCATTGACAAATCTATTGGAGAAGGAATTTATTGGAATGTACCGACATTTTATTTCACAGGCGAGATGAAACCTTTTAATCCAAAAGAATATAAAAGATTTATTGTTAATTTCAACTTTTACAAACAAGACACAATACGACTTATATTTTTAAGGGGAGCCGATGCAACAGACCCAACAGGGCTTTTAGAAGGCGATTACAAAGACGGCAGACGAGTTGCCTCATTTAAAAGTATTGACGAATTTAAAAGTAAAGAAGCCGCATTTAAGAAAATTATAAAACAGTTGCTTAACATAATGGACAAATAATTACAACAGGAAAACAGTAATACAATAACCCCCGCTGGTCGGGATGTTCGGTAATCTGATGTCGTATGCGCTGGTCGAGATTTGCAATCTCGTCCCCCGAGTTAGGGATTTCCAATCCCTTCATACAAGTTTTTCTTCCATCGTTTTGTGATAGTTCCGCCCTTGCGAACTACAACAAAACGAAGAGGAGAATTATTAAGCCCGGCAGGATTAGTATCTTTGCAGCCAAATAAAAAAAGAACTATGGGATTAACATATTCAAAGATAAAACTTAGTAACCCGCGCAATGCTTCGCTATTGCCTGTTGAATTAGATGCTTTAGTGGATACAGGCGCATTAATGCTATGTATTCCTCAATCTGTTGCATACCAATTGGAGCTTGAAGAATTAGATAAACGCCCTGTAACAATTGCAGATGGTAGTTCGCATCAGGTTCCTTATGTAGGTCCTATTAGAGTAGATTTTGAAAACCGATTTTGTTTTGTAGGGGCTTTGGTAATTGGTGATGAAACCTTACTGGGAGCCGTACCAATGGAGGATATGGATTTAATTGTTCATCCCGCCAGCCAAAAACTAATGGCTAATCCATTACATCCAAACAAACCAAGCTATACTATTAAATAGTGACGATAAAACTGGAAAGATAGCTGCCCCCCGCAGCTTCCTGTATGTTTGCCCGTTTAATAATCATTATATCATCCCAAATTTCAAAATTAAAATAACCTGCATCCATACAGTAAGCCTGAAAAAGCCTACCTATCCGGTTTTCATTTCTTCCATCGTTTTGTGATAGTTCCGCCCTTGCGGACTACAACAAAACGATGATTAATAAAATCGCACAAATGCTTTTCAATACTTTTTTAGTATTTTTGCGGCTTCAATAGAAATAATGGAAATGGAAGTAACACAAAACAATATAACTGGTAGCAAGGTGGCGTTAATCCAACCGCAAACGAATAAAATGATTCCAGATAATCTCAACATACTTCTTTGATATGAAAACAACTACACCCAAAAAGAACTCGCCTGCAAAAGCAGAAGTGAAAGAAAATACTTTCCCCGTAGTCGCCATTGGCGCATCAGCAGGGGGATTGGAGGCTATGATGGAGTTATTAAAATATCTTCCGGCTGATACGGGCATGGCTTTTATTTATGTGCAGCATCTTAGTCCCGACCATAAAAGTATGTTGACGGAGATTTTGTCGAAGAAGACAAAAATGATCGTGCAGGAGATTGATGACATGGATAAAATACAACCCGATAATGTTTTTGTGATTCCATACAACAAAGGAATTGAAGTAACTGACGGACACATAAAATTAATTCCCCGTTCATAAACCAGTGCAGCCATTACCATTGACATTCTTTTCTCCTCACTTGCCCATGCACAAAAAGAAAGGGTTATCGGTGTTGTTCTTAGCGGCAGCGCAAGCGATGGAACAGAAGGAATGAAGGACATTAAGCACGAAGGTGGATTAACTTTTGCGCAGGACGATACTGCAAAATTCACGAGCATGCCTCACTCTGCCATTGCGGCTGGTATGGTAGATTTTATTTTGTCGCCAAAAGAAATTGCACTCGAATTAGGGCGGCTAAGTAAACATCCTCTTATAAAAACCATAGGCATAAAAAACGGTGAAGAAGATTTAATTGAAAACAGCAATCCTGATTTAAAAACTATTCTGAACCAATTACACAAAGCCACCGGTGTTGATTTCAGTGCCTATAAAATGAATACCATCAAGAGGCGTATCATTCGCAGAATGTTGTTGTATAAAATAACAACACTCAAAGAATATGCAAAAATGCTTTCGCAAAAAGCAGAAGAAATAGATATTCTTTACCAGGATTTATTGATTAATGTAACCAGTTTTTTTCGTGATACTGATACACACAAATATTTAAAAGAAACCCTTTTCCCGAAGTTGCTCAAAAGAAAAAAGACAGGTGAATCGCTGCGTATATGGGTTCCTGCATGTGCCACAGGCGAAGAAGCATATTCCATCGCCATGATGTTGCTCGAAATTCAGGAAAGCAATACCACTAACACACCCGTTCAAATTTTTGCAACAGACCTTAGCGAACAGGCAATAAGCAAGGCGCGTATCGGCATTTACACCAAGCACGACCTGGAAACCGTTTCGCCAAAACGTATCCAGCGTTTCTTTACCAAAGTAGGTGGTGGTTTCCGTGTAATCAAAGCCGTGCGGGATATGTGCGTATTTGCTCCGCATAATATTTTACGCGACCCTCCTTTTTCCCGCCTCGATTTTATCAGTTGCTGCAACCTCTTTATTTATTTTGATAATCCGGCGCAAAAAAAAGCCGTCAATACTTTTCATTATGCCTTAAACGACGATGGATTTTTGATGCTTGGCAAATCAGAAAACATAAGCCAGTCTGCAAACCTCTTTACCGGCTTTAATAAAAAGTATAAAATATTTTCACGCAAAACAAATTCAGGCACACGCACACTTCCTGCATTAGTACCACGCTATGCGCAACAAACTACTTCCGATAAAGATATTCCGGTAACGAATAAAAACAAAACAAAACAAACTATTTCTGTTACTCACAACGGACTTGACAACGCTATTGATGCTGTGCTTGTTTCTGAATTTATGCCTGCAAGTGTTGTCATCAATCATCAATTGGAAATTGTGCAGTTTCGCGGCACTACCGATTTATTCCTCACCCATCCAAAAGGCAAAGCCACTTTTAATATTTTAAAAATGGCACGACCCGAAATTGCTTTTGAATTGCGCAATGCCATTTCAAAAGTTATTAAATCAAAACATCGTTTTCGAAAAAGCGGAATTGAAATAAAAGTAAATTCAGATGTAAGAAGCATAAGTGTAGAAGTGGTTCCGCTTAAAATAGAATCGGATGAACCCTTGATCTTAATTCTTTTCACCGAACAGGAACAAACAGAAATATTTGCACAACAAGCGGAAGGCGGAAAAAATAATTCGCTTGCAAAAGACCGAAGAATAAAAAAATTAGAACAGGAATTAGCAGCTGCACATGCCGATGCACTTGCCATTTCGCAGGAGCAGGAAGCATATACCGAAGAATTGCAGAGTGCTAATGAAGAAGTAGTTTCAAGCAACGAAGAATTGCAAACCGTGAATGAAGAACTCGAAACTTCAAAAGAAGAAATAGAATCTGCTAACGAAGAACTCACCACCACCAACCAGGAATTGCAAACCCGCAATGACCTGCTCAACGAAGCTTATGGTTATTCCGAAGCCGTATTTGCCACCATACACGAACCGATGCTTGTGTTGGATAAAAATCTTCGTGTAAAATCTGCCAACAAAACATTCTATAAAATATTTAATGTTAAAGAAGAAGATACAGAAGGTGTGCTGTTGTATGATTTAGGAAACAAGCAATGGAATATTCCGCGCCTGCGCGAACTGTTGGAAGACTTACTTCCAAAAAACACGCACTTCCACGATTTTGAAATTACACACACCTTCCCGCTCATTGGCGAAAAAACAATGCTGCTTAATGCCAGACGCATTATTCAGAAAATGAATCACGAAGAATTAATTCTGCTCGCTATTTCAGATATAACAGAACGGAGGCAAGCCGAAAGAACTAGTTCTTTACTATCAACTATTGTTGAATCATCTTACGATGCCATTATCAGTAAAACGCTGGATGGTATTATAACAAGCTGGAATAAGGGAGCTGAAAAAATATTTGGCTACCGCCCCGAACAAGCTATTGGAAAAAACATATCCATGCTGATACCGCCAGAGTTGGATCATGAAGAAGATATGGTAATCGGTAAAATTAAAAAGGGGCAGACTGTGCTGCATTATGATACAGTTCGTTTAACAAAAAAGGGAGTAAGGGTGAACATATCCATCACCGTTTCGCCGATAAAAGACAAGGAAGGAAAAATAATCGGTGCATCAAAAATAGCACGGGATATTACGGAACAGTTGGTTGCTCGAAAACAAATTGAAGAAAGTGAGCAGCGTTTCAGACAATTGGTAGATTCAATGCCACAAAAAATAACCAATGCCGATGCAGAGGGCAACGTAATTTTCTATAACCAGCAATGGATAAATGAAACCGGCTATTCCATGCAAGAATTGTTGGACGGGGGATCGAAAAAAGTTATGCATCCAGAGGACTTTGAGCGTACAACAGATAGCTGGCAAAATGCGGTTAAAACCGGAACTATATTCGAAGTGGAATGCCGCATTTTA
The DNA here is from genome assembly GCA_903844645.1 of uncultured Bacteroidota bacterium. Lineage (GTDB taxonomy): Bacteria > Bacteroidota > Bacteroidia > AKYH767-A > JABDAW01 > JABDAW01. The sequence goes on along the minus strand of CAIMUP010000002.1, from coordinate 5,234 downwards.
AATAAAGAATTGGGTTATAGATGGAACATTGCCAGGGCTGTTCCCATTAAAGATGAAAGCGGTAAAACAACAATGTGGATAGGCAGTACGACCGATATTCACGAACAGAAAGAAGCAAAAAGCAAAGCCGAAACTGCGCAACTGGCAGCCGAGGACAGCATGCAGGCAAAGCAGCAGTTTTTGGTAAACATGAGCCACGAAATACGAACCCCCATGAACTCTATTATTGGGTTCACCAATGTGCTCTTAAAATCGAAATTAGACAAAGCACAAGAAGAATACTTAACGGCAATCAAGGTTTCGGGCGATGCCCTTCTTGTTTTAATTAACGACATACTCGACCTTGCCAAAGTGGATGCCGGAAAAATGACCTTTGAACAAACGCCGTTCAATTTAGCTACTTCTCTCTCCGCAATGTTTCAATTGTTTGATATAAAAATAAAGGAGAAAAATTTAGAACTGGTAGAACATTTTGACACAGCAATACCCGAAATTATATCAGGCGACTCCCTGCGGTTGCGGCAGATAATTTTAAATCTGATAAGCAACGCTGTAAAGTTTACAGATGCAAGGAAAAATAACCATGCGTGTTGCCCTGCATAAACAGGACACGGAGAAAGTAACCATCGAATTTACCGTAACCGATACAGGAATAGGCATTCATGAAAATAAGCTGGAACATATTTTTGACGATTTTGGACAGGCTACTTATGAAAACTCCCGCCTATATGGTGGCACAGGACTGGGGCTTTCTATCGTAAAGAAATTGATAGAACAACAGGGAGGAAGCATACAGGTAAAAAGTAAATTGGGTAAAGGGTCTGCCTTTAGTTTCTTATTAAGTTTTGTGAAAACAAACCAAAAAATACAGGGCGAAACTGAATTGGTATTGATCGAGCAAGCCGAAATAAAAAACATAAAAGTATTGGTTGCAGAAGACATAGCACTGAATCAGCTTTTAATAAAAATAATAATGGCTGACTTTGGCTTTGAGGTGGACATTGCCAACAACGGAAAAATTGCCATTGAAAAACTACGACAAAATAAGTACGACATTATTTTGATGGATTTACAAATGCCTGAAATGAATGGGTTTGAAGCAACAGAATACATACGCAAAACAATGAAATCTCAAATTCCAATAATTGCTTTAACAGCAGATGTAACCACAGCAGATGTTTCCAAATGCAAAGAATTTGGAATTGATGATTATATTTCGAAGCCTATTAACGAAAATTTATTATACAGTAAAATAGTGGAATTAGTAAAAAGGAAGCTGTAATTATAGAACCTAACACCTGAAGGGTATAAAGTTCTAAGTCGTCTATCCTTTCAGGAGAACCTAACACCGAGAAGTCACAGAGATTCACGGAGAAAAAAAAGACATGTTGAAAACTTTTTTCACTAAAAATTTGGAACTATAAAAACTATTTCTTAATAATGCACCCTCAACAAAATTAACACTACCTTACTACTACCTTAAACACAAAACATTTTGCAAAATTTTTCCTTCCAAAAAGAAATGCAAGCTATGCTAAACCCCTCTATCCACAAAGGTTCCAGCACCAAGCAACCTGTAAGCCGCGAAGCTGCTGACAGGTTGCATTCAAAAATCCATATACTACTAATAATTCCCATTCGTACAAGACTAAGCCTCAAATTAGAAAAGGGTTATCATTATTTCCGTTACCTTTCAGGTGTGTACCCAAGTGTTGCCGGTATTTGAATATTCGGAATTGCCGAGGCTTTGATATTGTTTTACTACTTTCGCACGCTGAATCCAGAATATACTTTTTGAAAATGATAAAAACACTTGATAAAATTCTCTTTACTTATACTATAACCTTGCAACCATACAGGAGCCGAAAAGGCATCTGTCCGGTTGTTTAATCACTAGTTAATGGAAGTACAAGAAATTTTACAATTAATTTCAAAACATATTAATTGGTTATGGTATGAATTATTAAAATCTAATAGTCATGAAACTAAAAATATTGAAAAAGGGATTCAAGCAAATTTTTCAAATAATAATTTAGAAAATTTAGATTTTTCCAAGATTATCTATGAAAATTTAGCTTTTGTTTATTTTGAGGAAATTAGTTACTTTAATGATGGTGAGCTTATTCCATTATCGAGAGAAAAAGTTTTATCTAAAGTTGATTTTTCAAAATGCAAAATAATGAATTGTGATTTTAGCGATTTAAGATTTTTTAAGACGTCGTTTCAAAATTCAAAAATTAGTAATTGTTGTTTTGATGGTGCGACATTTGAAAATATTGATTTCAATGCATTATTTGAAAATAGTACATTTAGAAAAGTTAAATTTAAGAATTCAAAAATACAGTATTTTAATATTAATAAATTTGAGGATTGTGTTTTTGAAGATTGTATTATACCAGATATTGGTACTTACAAAGACAACCAACATAAAGAGCAAAACAATAGTTTTAAAAATTGCAAATTCCTTAATTGCATAATTGGCAATATTTCTCTACGAGGCGAGATAGAAGGATTATCATTTATTAATTGCAAATGTGAAAAACAAGCCACAATTTCTTGTACCAATATCTTTAATTGTAGTTTTGTTGGACTAAAAAAAATCCAACTAATAAATTGTAATGGTAGTGATTTAAATTTTCATAAATCAAAAATTGAAAAGATTGATAGCTGTAATTTCTCAAATTGTAATTTTACTGAGTGTATTGTAAAAGGGGGAAGTATAAAGTCAACAAAGCTAATTCGGTGTGATTTTTCATTTTCATTCTTGGTTAATTGTATAATCAGTAATTCTGAATTAGAATGTAGTTCATTTTACAAAGCAGATCTCAGTGCTTCATATATATTAAAAAATTGTAAACTTTTGGATGTTGATTTTACTGAAATTACCATTGATGAACCATGTTATCAAATTCAAAATAATATCTCGTTTTATCAATTTAGAAGTAACTATCCGGGGTTTGAAAATTTAACCTATTGTCTTGAAACTAAAATGATTTACTTTGAATGGAGTGAATCAGGTGGAGGTAATTATTTTGAATATGGTATTCCAAATGATGATAATTCATTAAATCAACTTAGATATGACATTGATGGAAATGAAATACTGTACCCACGAGGAAGTGGTGATTTTGGTATATATAGTCAAACAATTGATATGAAACTTTCCAAACAAAAAAACAATAAGTCAACGATTAAACTTTCATTAATTGAGTTTCAGGAAATGGTTATTTACTATTTCATAAATAGTAATATTATGAATCATGTTAATATAAAGTTGTTTACAAATGGATTTGATAAACCAGATCCTTATGGATTATTATCTGATGAAATAATGATAAAGTTTGATGAAAAATATTATGCGAAGATAGGGATTTATTATCTTCATATTTGTGAAATTATACAGAAAATTGAATTAGAATTTAAATCTAAAACTATATAGATAATTTTGGATTTAGTATTATCAGAAACATTTATGAACAATAAAGAAACCATATTGAAATACTTTTCTCAAATGGATATTGATATGCTTGAGGTGGTTATTGATGATTCGACCATTTATTATGGCGTAAAGCAGGATGTCTTTTTGAGGAAGGTAAATGGAGTTTTTGAGGAATTTAAAAAGTTTGGTGATAGTGAATTGGAGATTCATAATGGGGAATGTGGATTAAAGAGTTGTAATTTTGGAAACAAGGGTTATTGTTTTATGGGTAACCATTCGAGGCGGTATATCAACTTAATCTTTCTTGAAAGCGGTAATGAGGTTACTGACATTCGTACTTGTTCTGAATTTATTACTGATGTCCCTGAAGTAATTTCTATGGGAGGCCTGTCACTTATTTTTGGTATTGATGAGAAGGTAGAATTCTATGCTTCACATTGGTATCTAACTATTCTTGAAGCATGTAACAGAGCATTAAAGGAATTGCCTTTGGATGATTCATTGAACCTGCCAAAGGAGAATTACCTCCTTTGGTTAAAAAAATACAAGCACATATATGAAGAGATGGAAATGCCTTTTGATTATTACAAAGGATTTGAAGAGTTTAAGACAAGGTATTATAAGATACAAACTCTTGCCAGCTCCTAAAAATGAACAAAATACCTGAAAGATAATCCTGACCCGCTGGTCGGGATGTTCAGTAATCTGATGTCGTATGCCAGGTCGCGATTTGCAATCGCGTCCTTAGAGCCAAGGATTTGTAATCCTTTTAAACAACCATCCTATAACCCCACCAATCCTTTTAATTCCCTATCTTTGCAGCCCCTAAGAAATAATTATGAGTATGGAAGAAGAGGTGTATAATGCAGACGAAAAAGAATTGTTTGAGTTGATCGAATTCGTTGTCAGCTTTTTTGCGGGAGCAATCCCTCAATCTCAAACTGATATTGATAATCGGCAGAAAATGTATGAACAATCTGATCATCTAAAAAAGTTTGTTATCAAACATGCGAATACACGATTTGAATTCGAGCAAAATGAAATTGAGGATGAGAAAAAAGAATGGACAGATTATTATGATGCTACCTGTACACATTGTAAATTTCATTCATCCTTTCAGCCAATCGGTATGGTTAAGGATGCTAATTATTATAGATTTTTTACTTTCAAATGTTCTAAATGCGAAAAGGAATTCAGAGCAGAGTATCCTTATGAACCGCATCAGTTGGTCTCCTATTATGATACCTATATTAAGAATGCTGCGAAGAGAGATAAACAAGGAAAAATCATTTCTATGAAGATAAATATTACAGAAGAAGAATTAAGTGGAATGATAGAACGATATAAAGACCTCAAGTCAAAAGTTCATATTTTGGATAAAGCTGTAATGGATTATGAAAAGTCGGAGGAAGAATATAATGGGTTAATAAAGACAGGTATATTTAATTATTCTGAAATGAAAAAGACATGCATACCCTTGCCGTTTCCGCCTTCTATTAATTAAAATATGACGATAATTCCTGACAGGTTAGCCGCCTCTTTTTTTGACCTTAAGACCTTACAGATATTTTTCATTCCTGTAAGGTCTATTCGATTCACGTTTCATTTTATAGTAACAAGTTCCTAAATATACAATTAGGATTATACCCAACAGGAATAAAAAATACCTGTCGGGAATCCAGCATACATTGACAACATTCTCCTAAACATTGCCAGTATTCTCCTAATCACTGCCAAGATTCTTCTAAACATTGCCAACATTCTCCTAAACATTGGCAGTATTCTTCTAATCACT
>CAIMUP010000001.1 GCA_903844645.1 uncultured Bacteroidota bacterium | reverse complement strand
TCGGGATAATGGCATTATTTACCCCTTTAAAACCAGTTATTTTTCTTTCTAACAAAAAAATATTTGCCTCTTAAAGCCCTACGTTTACGTTCAGACCGCTACCATCAGGGTTTCAAACCGAGCATCGAAAGGGGAATTTCAGATTCTCTGTAAGAACCAGGCGAAAAATTCAAGGAAAAATATTTATCCCCATCTCCCTAATATACTCCGAAAGCCCTATAAACAGAAGGAAGCAGAGCGATAAAGATAAATTAGAAAAAGTTATTAACAATTCGTTTTTTTGGGGATGAAATTGGGAAAAATGTCCGATGGAGTAGTGAATTACTACTCGGAGAAAGGAGTTTGGGAAGCGTATTTAAACTGTATCCTCCGGTTTTTTCTTCCGGTTGCGATACCAGATAACTCCTGCCGTGGCTCCTAAAAGGTAGGGGAAGCAAAGCATATACAAAATGCCTTTGTTCAATCCTCTGCCTACCTTGTTCGATTTGCTATCCATGTTGGTTTCGACAATCTTTTTGCACATGGCGCATTGTGCGGCAGCAGGTTTCGGGGTGGATAAAAGTAGCAGCATGACTACTGCGATTAGTGTGAGATATTTTTTTGTCTTCATCTGTTAAAAATTATAGTACGGAGAAATCATTAAGTACACGATAACCCCTGTTGCGGTTACATAAAGCCAAATGGGGTACGACCATCTCGTGATACGCCGATGTTTCAGGAACTGCCCTGCCAACCCGCGATACATGGACATCAGCACCAGGGGCAACACGATGGCGGCACAGAGAATATGCGTGATCAGGAGGAATAAATACAGCGGCTTCATCGGATTATCAGACGGGAATTTCGTTTCTACGCCATACGAATGGAACGCAACATACGACAACAGGAAAACGGTGCTCAACCCAAACGCCGTAATGTTCAGCCATTTGTGTACGGCGACTTTTTGCCTCTTAATAAAGTAATTCGCGAGGATCAGTAAGCAGAACGTAGTCCCGTTTAACACCGCATTCAATGCCGGAAGACAGGTAACAATAGCAGGCATCGTCGAGGCTTTCGGCAAGTAATGCAACACCAATACCAAGCCGAGTATCGTGATGGTCAGTACCCACGTAATCCTTAATGCGGTAGCTTCTTTCATGATTTATTTCTTGGTATGATATTGTTTGAGTAGGTACGTAATATCTCCTTGGAGGCTATCGAGCATCAAAGGGTTGGTGCTATCATAAATGCCGCGGATATGCCGCTCTTTATCCACCAAAACATAGTACGGCGAGTGCTGAATATCCTGCTTTACGTCCTTAATAGTATCTGGCGGAATCATCAGATATGCCAATGAAAGGTCATGAATCTCTTGCTTGCCGCCACGAAGAAACATCCAGCGCGAGGCATCGGCTCCGTACTTCTCCGCATACTTTGCGAGGGCAGGAATGGTATCATGGTCAGGGTCCACGGTGAAGGAAAGAATCAGAAAATCATCCACCTTGCTGTATTTATCGTACACCACCTTCAAGCCGCTATTCATCCTCGGGCAAAAGCTGGGGCAGGAGGCGAAAAATAAATCCGCGACATATACCTTACCCTCAATTTCCTTCTGCGTAATCGTTTTGCCCGCCTGATTCACGGCAGAAAAATCGGGAATAGAATGATACACCGTATCCATCTTCCCATTGCCCTGTGACACAACCGAATAATTCCCCAGGAAAGGCAAGGGGCGGTAATGATTTTTGCCTGTGATCAGGAAAATCCAGACCGCAATCGGGAAGCAGATGACTCCAAAAAGGATGGCATATTTTTTTACGGGAGAAGAATTCATCATTACAAGCAGCTATATAATTAATTATAGAGCCGCAAACTTACTAAAAACTTCGGTACTTCGCCCAACACCGAATTGGGAATACATCCTGACCAGCACTCGCCCCCTTCCGATTTCCGGTAAAGTTACCTCAATCATCAAAACCTGACGAAAGAAAAAACCGTCAGGAGATGGAATTATAGGAAAATATGACAAAGTGATGTGGTCACATGACAAAGCGATGTGAACACCTGACAAAGTGATGCGGTCACCTGACAATGTGATGTTGTCACCTGACAATGTGATGTTGTCACTTGACAATGTGATGTTGTCACCTGACAATGTGATGTTGTCACCTGACAATGTGATGTTGTCACCTGACAAAGTGACATTGTCACCTGACAACGTGATGTTATCACCTGACAAAGTGACATTGTCACCCGACAACATCACTTTAGTAGTTTTCTCTGTTTTTAAATCCTCTTTTACATTATAAACACAATTATATAAGGAGTAGAAAGCGAAATTCAGAGCCTCCAAATTTCTTAAATAACAGCTCCGACCTTGGTTTTTTCATCGCGTTCTGGGTTTTCATTTAATAAAATAAGTATATTTGCATCTTGACTAATAAACTATTTAATGCCATGAAAAAGATTATCCTCCTCTTCGTTCTTCTCTTTTCACTCATCACTTTTCATTGCATCGCCCAACAACAATCCTGGAATTGGTGCTTCGGAACGGGTGCTGCCATTAATTTTAGTTCCGGTAATCCGGTTGCTGTTACGGGTTGTGGAATGAATCAAGCCGAGGGTTGCGCTACTATTTCCGATGTCGGAGGGAATCTCTTATTCTATACCGATGGCGTTACGGTTTGGAATGCGAATAACGTGGTCATGGCGAATGGAAACGGGTTGGCTGGTGGTGCTTCTTCCAACTCCAACCAAGCCTCTACCCAATCAGCTATCATCGTCCCGAAGCCTGATAGCGCAGGGATTTATTATATCTTTACCTCCGCTGCCAATACCGCTTCGGTAGGCATCTGTTATTCGGAAGTAGATATGTCGCTGAATGCGGGAATGGGAGGCGTAACGCTGAAGAATCACAGCACTTTTAATCCTGCTTGTGAGAAATTAGTCGCCGTCAAACATTGCAATGGTATTGATTACTGGGTACTTGCTCATAACTGGAATTCCAATGGATATTATGCTTACCTCATTACTAATAGCGGTGTGGCGACTCCTGTCATTACCAATGTCGGCAGTAATGCCACTATTTTTGATAATGAAGGGTACCTGAAAGCATCGCCAAATGGCAAGAAATTGGCTTGTGCCTTCGAGGCGAATGGCATTGTCGAATTGTATGATTTTGATAACGCCACAGGCATCCCCTACAACCCTATCACCATACAAATGACGGCAGGATATTACCCCTACGGCTTGTCGTTCTCTCCTGATAATACTAAGGTTTATGTTACTTGTAATTATCCATATTATCCCCTCTATCAATTCGATATTTCGACCTATACTTATACGGCTATTGTGGCTTCGCAATACACGGTTACTACGCCTATATTTTATGGCGGTGCATTGCAGTTGGGGGCGGATAATAAAATCTATGTTGCGGTTACCGATTCCACATATCTTAATGTTATTAATGCTCCGAATACCGCTGGCGCAGGATGTAGTTATACGCGTCATGCAATCGCTCTTAGCGGTACCTCGCGGTACGGCTTACCGAACTTTATTGATGCGAATCTTACTTCATCGCCCACTGCTTCGGCATTGAATGTAGATACCAGTGTCTGTGGAGGTAGTGTGCATCTAACGGCGAGTACGATAAGTGCGAGTTATCTTTGGTCATCGGGTGCTACCACACAGTCTGTTGATGTATCGAATAGCGGAACATACTGGGTGCAACATCAAGTACTCAATGGATGCAATGCTTTAGTGAATGTTGCCGATACTTTTCATGTTACGATAACGCCACCCATCACTGTTAATCTCGGTAATGATACCACTATTTGCAGCCCGAATTCCATTACCTTAAATGCTAACAATGTAGGTAGCAGCTATCATTGGAATACCGGTGAAACTACGCAAAGTATTACGACTATGAATGCAGGGCATTACTGGGTTCAAGTGAATAATGGTGCTTGCGTGGCGGGTGATTCCATTATCTTTACTGTCTTGAACTTTGCGCCTCCGCATAGCGCCTTCACGGTGGATACTTTGCAGGGCTGCAAACCTTTGATGATTCATCTTACGAATACCAGTACTGGTGCGACCTCTTATTGGTGGCATTTCAGTGAAGGCGGTACGAGTATGGCGGTTAATCCTGCTCATTCATATAGTCATAGCGGCACTTATTCCGTTACTTTAGTCGCTTATGATACCACTGTTTGCGGAGTTTTCACCGATACTTCTATGCAGACCTTTTACTTCACTGTTTTCGATCCTCCGACAGTGCCGATTATTACCCAACTCGGTGATACTTTAATCTCCAGCGACACCAACGGCAATCAATGGTTCAGGAATTTCATTGCTATTGCAGGAGCTACAAACCAGCAATATATTGTAACGAGTACCGCCTGTTATTATGTAGAATATACTGATAGCAATGGCTGCAAAAGCAAGTCCGATTCTATCTGTTTCTCTTTCGATGGTATTAATGAAATAGGTAGGGATAACTCTATTAATATATACCCCAATCCCAACAATGGAACCTTTACTTTTAATTCTCAACTCTCCATTCTCAACTTTCAACTTGCCATTACTAATGTTTTCGGGCAGGTAGTTTATTCCACTACTATTAAAAACGCAGATGGCAAGGAAACTTTTTCCATTCCTTTGGCTAATGGCATTTATTTTCTCAACATTAAATATAGGAATAGGAGTTACAACCAGAAGTTGCTGGTAAATCATTAAACCAAAGATCGGCAAGCAATTAAGTCCTCAAAAAGACTTGCTTTTCTCTTAAAGGAAGAGTGTTTATTCTTCTTCGGCTTCGTCGAATTTCACCACCGATGCCGCAACCTCTTCTTTCTCGCCAGCAAACTTAACTGCTACGCCCCCTCTCAATTTTTCTTTGTGCCTTTTTATCTGATTACTCAAGGTTTCTACCGCATCATTGGCAGCCTCCTCGAAGGTTTGTTTACGGATCTTGGCGATTAATTCGCCACCCGGAATGTTTACTTTTATCTGTACAGATTTGTTTTCGTTGTTCTGATTCTTTTCTAATCGAAGAACAACTTCGCCATCAACGATACCATCGTGAAAATGGGTTAGTTTACCTACTTTTTCCTGGATGAATGCGAGCAACTTACGGTCCGCATCGAAATGGATGGATTGCATTTTTAGTTTCATAATCTTTTAATTTATTAGTTAATTGAATCAAGCCTTTGGGTGGGCTTGTTTATGTATATTCTTTAATTTATCAATGGTGTTATGTGTGTAAACCTGTGTGGCGGCAAGGCTCGAATGACCTAATAATTCCTTTACAGAATTTATTTCAGCACCATTATTCAACATATTCGTAGCGAAGGAATGGCGCAACACATGGGGACTTTTCTTATCAATGGTAGTAACCATCGTGAGGTATTTCTTGACTAATTTTTGCACTTGTTCTCGACTGATTTGTTTGCCTTCTTTGTTTAAGAATAGATAATCGGATTGTTTCATCACTTCATCGCTCTTTTTCACCTCCAGATATTTCACAATCAAACCCTTCATAGGATTAGAAAACGGAATAATACGTTCCTTATTACGCTTCCCGAGAACTTTTAAGTTATTATTAAATAAATCAATGGAACTATCCTTCATCCCCACTAATTCCGCGAGGCGCATACCCGTTGCATAGAATAGTTCTATGATGAATTGATCCCTCAAACCGATATAATCATCCCCGAATTGGACATCATCGAGGAGGTGATTCATCGTGCTTTTATCCACAAAAACCGGCAAGCGTTTGGAAGTCTTTGGGGATAGAATCTTCTGCATCGGGTTGGCTTCTACGATACCCTCCCGAAGCAGGAATTTATAATACGTTTTCAGGGTAGTAATCTTTCTGTTGATGGAGCGCGGGGTAATTTTTTGCTCCATCAAAGATACGATCCACGAGCGGATGAAAATATGATTCACGTCCGTTATCTCGGAGACTTCGTAAGCCTCGAGGATGAAATCGTAAAACTGTTTCAGGTCGTTTTGGTAAGCGGTAATGGTGTGAGGAGAGTACCGTTTCTCGTATTGGATATATTTTATAAAACTCTCTGTCATGGCTTCCTCTCCTATCAATTTACCTTTATACAATGTGGGTTGAAAAAAGTTACCGAATTATTAAACAATAAAAAAACTTTGCAAGAAATTAATCCTGCAAAGTTCTCTAATTTTTATGCGCTACCGAATCGGAAGCCGAGGAATCTTTTAACAGTCGGCTGTTAATTAAATAATGGTCCCTTCTCTGCGCAATTTGGCGATGTATACCGCCTTTTTGATTTCTGTCCTTCTGGTGATGGAAGGCTTCTCGAACTGTTTCCTTGCTCTTAGGGCGCGGACGGTTCCGGTTTTGTCGAATTTCTTTTTAAAACGTTTCAGCCCTCTGTCGATTGGCTCGCCTTCTTTGATTGGAATAATTAGCATTAGATATATTTTATTATTATTAAGGGCGCAAAGATAGGAAATGGTTTGGAAATACCAAACGGGAGGTTAAGAAACAGGAGAATCGTGGTTAGGGATGGGAGAATCGTGGTAAGGGATGGGAGAATCGTGGTCAGGGATGGTAGAATCGCTGTTTTTAGTTAAAATTATGGGTCGGGATTACAAATCCCGACGAGCGGATTACAAATCCAGAGGGGCGGATGATTTCAACCTTACAGGAAATCGCGAAAAGCGATTGCCTGTCAGGATTGAAATAGGGGGGTATTTTCATTTATTATTGGTGGAAACTTTTATTATTCAAAAGGAATGTGTATTTTTGCATCCTAATTAAAAAAATAGGCTTATGAAATTAATGTATGTGGTTGGGTTTTCGATGGCGGCGAAGGGGTTGTATGATGATAATAAAACGGCTGTGGATTTGTTTGATCCTTCGTTGGCTGGGACGTTTGAGGCTACGGTGTGGGTGCCGGAGATTAATGCTGTTTCGGAGATGTTGAGTCCGGATAATTTGATGGAGTTGGATGAGGGTAAGACGATTATTAGGGATGCTTATTTGGATTCTTTGATTCCTATTATGGGGAATTTGGATTATAAGTTGGATTTGTGTATTGGTGATGGTTCGATTACTGATAGTAAGGGTTCGTTTGGTGTGGGGAATGTTTTGAAGGGGATTCGGGATCGGAATGTTTATCTTTTTCATATTAGTTATGTGAGTTTGATGGCGCGGATTGGGGCTGGCGGGAATACGGCGGCGTTGAATGCGAAGGGGTTTTTGACTGCTAATATTACTTCTATTACTACGGGGCATAATTTGGTGTGGGGTGTGGTGACTCAAAAGTTGGATCTTGAGATTGATATTAGTGATTTGAGTGTGGCGGATAGGTTGATTGTGAAGACGGTGATGAAGACGAATATGCGGGTGATTAAGGCGATGCGGGCGATGGCTGTGGTGCAGGGGAATATTACTTTGAAGAAGAAGGCTACGAAGAATGCTATTTTGAGTACGGTTACTCCGGCGGTGGCTCCTTCGCCTGTGGATAGGGTGGTGAGGCGGAATGAGAGTATTTGTTGGTTGGTGAAGCCGACGCAGCGGGAGTTGCTGGAGATGACGTTGTTGACGGAGGGGGGTAGTGCGAAGGTTTGTCGGCAGAATTTGAAGACGGGGGTTTGTAGTGTGGGGATTGATTTGATTTATAATACTAAGGTTTCTAAGAAGAAGTTGGAGATTCCGGGGAGCGGGGATAAGATTATTATTACTAATACGGGGGATAGGGATATTAAGGTGAAGTGTGGGAGGGTGAAGTGATAATTATGAATGGGGAATTATAAATTATAAATTATTAAAATGAAAAAACAAACAATTTTATTACTACTTGCAGGAACTCTATTGATGAGCTTTACATTATTTACGAGACACTTTTTTAATACCCCAGACTCATTAGGTGATTTTCTTAAAGGTCTGGGATTAGCATTTATTATTGCAGCATTGATTGTGCAAAAAAAATTAGACAAGATTTGACAACTATTTTATAGTTGTCCAGTCTCTTCCGATAACCAATTATTCTTACATCGTTGTGTGATTGCGACCTTTTGGGAGCATCAACACGACGATGATGAATATAACGAGTAACTTAATGAATATTTCGTCGCTTTAATTCGGCATAATATCTCTTTGCATTCGCCTTGTGTTCGGCGAGTGTTTTGGCGAAATTATGGTAGCCCGAAAAGTCTTCCTTGGCACACATATAGAAGTAATCGTGATGGGCATAATTCAACACCGCATTCAGCGAAGCGAGGGACGGCACGCAGATAGGACCGGGCGGCAAACCCTCGTATTTGTAGGTGTTGTAGGGTGAATTAACTTCGAGGTCCACATTGTACACCCGCTGCTTCGACCAGTCGCCGAGGGCATAGATAACCGTGGGGTCGGCTTCCAGTTTCTGCCCCTTCTTACGGAGACGATTGAAGTAGAGTCCGGCTATCATCGGCTTCTCGGCATCCTTGGCGGTCTCGCGTTCCACAATGCTCGCCAGCGTGGAGATTTGAGCCTTTGTGAGGTTCATTGCTTTTGCTTTATGGATGTTGTCATCCGTCCAGAATTCAGTGTAATTATTTGAGCAATCATTCATGAAGTCGGCGGTGGTTGTGGTATAAAGATAGACGGACGAATCGGGGATGAAAAAGGAAAGAACATTGTCGTTATCAGATTTGTATTTCGTCTTGAATGAATCGCTCTCGATGATGCGTAGAATGGCTGAACTGTCCGTCTCTATCTGTTGAGAAATCTTTCCTGCGAGATCGTATTTGGTATGAATAGTTTGGTATGAAAGTTTGTAAGGAATCTGCACGCCGGATTTTAATAACTTGATAAGATTTTTGTTGTTGGCATGAGGACGGAGGAGGTATCTGCCGGGATGAATGTTGTTTTTGTAATTCATCAAACCAGCAGCAAAATCAAAGGTGGTGGTGCTTAATAATATTTCGCGATTCTTCAGCATCGTTTCCACATCTTGCAACGAAGAACCTGTTTTAATGAAGATAAAGACATCCCTTTTGATGTTCGGATTGGTATTGCTTTGCAGGAAATTAGTATAGAAGACATACGCCGAAATGCCGCCCAATAAAACCAATACCCCGACGATAATCAGAATAATCCTTTTCGTTTTAGGAGTGCTTCCTTTGGTTGATTTCTTCTTCCCCATCACAGGTTATTCATTGGCTTTCTTTACTCGGAAGTCATCGTACTTCACCACGTGTATGTATTGATTCTCCAAGCCGTTTGCCTCAATGCTTTTCTTGAAGTCAAAGCTCGTACTCAAGCCTTTCATGCGGTATTCAAGCATCTTGCCTTCAAACTTAATCCCATTGAAACGCATAAAGGCATTCCCAAAATAATTCATGATGTCATAGCCTTTGAGGGTGTATATCGTTGGTTCATAATGGTACTTGGCGAAGAAGTTATCAAAGAATACTTTCAAAAGCGAATCATCCTGATTGATAAAGTTAGTAGTGAAGCAATGGAAGTCGAGATTCTGTAAGTAATCAATGTCGAGGGTTTCATAGTTCTCCCACTTAGAAGACCCGATTAAAGTAATGTCGTAATCGGCACGATAGGTATTGAGTTTGCCTAGCAAATCAACGATAGTAGCTTCATCCTGCGTATTTGCAATGATGATATTTTCACCAGCAGTATCAAGGCTTTTCTTGATGATGTCGAGTTCCTTTCCATAGATATTAATATGCTTGACGGTATGCTTGTTACCACTACTTGCCCAGGGCTTTTCAATGATTTCTGTGTAGATAGAATCAATCTCCTTTTCCTTTACAGAGTTAGTGTGAAGGATGATAATATTATCGAATCTGTAATGCTCGGAAATGAACTTCGCCATCAACTTATATTGCGTATTCAATGATGGCGAAAGGATGGCAATATAAGGGTTTTCTTCAATCAAAGCAATATTAGAAAAGGGATAAATCATCGGTATCTTATTCATCTTAGCATAGCTCGCAATCTTCTCTATCTGCGGACTAAATACTTCGGCAATAATAAGATTCATCTTCTTCAATTCAGGATTAGTAAGGAACTTATTTTGATCCTCAACTTCTTCGGGATAATCGAAAGTATTGAGGTTCACTTTAATCCCCAGCTTCTTCAAACTATCCAATGCAGCCATAACTCCTTCGTAGAATTCCAGGGAAGAATTTGTGCTGGCATTCTCCTTTTGTTCAAAGAAAATTGGTTTATCGTGAGTAGTATCTTCTTCATTAATAACAGGGAAATTAAGCCGCATCAACAAAGCAACATTCATCGTTTCATTGGAAGGCTTTGCAGGTTTTATCTTTGCAGAATCAACTGGAGCCTGTTCATGTTTGACCTTATGTTCTTTATAAGGAATATAGATGTATTTACCCGCTTTCAGAGCCTTTCCAAGTTTTGGGTTAGCATCTTCAATCTCCTTTATTGTAAGATGATATTCCTTAGCAAGCTCCGATAAAGTTTCTCCCTTTTGAATCTTATGATTGTAGAATTCCTTGCCATTAATCACCTTAATGGAATCACTATGAGCATTGCCTTGTGCAAAGGTTTTGCCAGCAATAATCAATAGAACAAAAACAACAATGAAAAACTTCTTCATCCCAACAATATTAAACCTTAAACCCATCCTATTCCCACTCAATAGTAGCCGGTGGCTTGGAACTTATATCATATACCACACGATTAATTCCTTTGACTTTATTGATAATATCATTCGACATTCTTGCTAAGAACTCATGTGGAAGATGGCTGAAATCAGCAGTCATTCCATCGGTACTGGTTACTGCTCTAAGACAAATTACATTCTCATAAGTTCGTTCATCGCCCATCACGCCAACAGCCTGAACAGGAAGGAATATAGCCCCTGCTTGCCACACCGAATTATATAAATTATGTTCCTTCAATCCATTAATAAAGATAGCATCGGCTTCTTGAAGAATGCGAACTCGTTCTTTAGTAATCTCTCCTATTATTCTTATCGCTAATCCAGGACCAGGGAAGGGATGACGATCCAAGAAACTCTTATCAATTCCCAATTCTCCACCCACTCTTCTCACCTCATCTTTAAATAAAGACTTCAAAGGTTCTACAATCTTTAGGTGCATCTTCTCCGGCAAGCCTCCTACATTATGGTGGGATTTAATAGTTGCAGAAGGTCCATTAACGCTCACGCTTTCTATCACATCGGGATAAATAGTTCCTTGCCCCAGCCACTTCACATCTTTCACTTTATGGGCTTCTTCATCGAAAACATCAATGAAATTTCCTCCTATTATTTTACGCTTTGTTTCGGGATCTGAAACACCTTCTAAAGCATTCAAGAAACGATCCTTTGCATTAACGCCAACAACATTCAATCCTTGATGTTTATAGGAATCCAAGACAGTTTCAAATTCATCTTTGCGCAACAATCCATTATCCACAAAGATGCAATAAAGATTCTTGCCAATAGCCTTATGCAAGAGCATTGCAGCGACCGTACTATCCACGCCACCACTCAATCCAAGGACTACTTTATCATTCCCTAAAGTTGCTTGTAAATGTTCGATAGTGCTCTCAATAAACGAAGCCGGAGTCCAGTCTTGTTTGCATTTGCAGATATTCACTACAAAGTTTTGCAGCAAGATTTTCCCTTCGGTAGAATGGGTTACTTCGGGATGAAACTGGATGCCATAAGTATCTTCGCCTTTCACTTTGAAGGCAGCCATCTTGACATCATTGGTGCTGCCTATTAATTCAAAGTTATCAGGGATGGAAAAGATGGTATCGGCATGAGACATCCACACTTGCGAACCCTTCGTCATGCCTTTTAATAAATCATTATCCAAAGATATTTCATTCAGGTTTGAGCGACCATATTCGCGGTTATTACTGGCTTTTACTTCGCCACCATTTTGATGGGCAAGGAGCTGTGCACCGTAACATACACCGAGCAATGGCAGCTTCCCCATGATGCCTTTGGTATTTATTTGCGGAGACTTTTCCTCTCTTACCGAAGCGGGGCTGCCGGAAAGGATGATTCCTTTTATTTCGTCTGTAATGACAGGGATTTTATGGAAGGGATGTATCTCACAATAAACATTCAATTCCCTTATCCTGCGGGCTATGAGCTGGGTATATTGCGACCCGAAATCAACGATTAATATAGTATCTTGCATGGGGCAAAGATAGAAAATGATAGGTTATAAATTAGGAAATCTTTGGGGCGAAGGAGGAGGGGGAAGAAAGAGGGAAATCAATTCAATTCACCACCTCCATCTGCTTCCGCAATTCTTGTTGATAAATAAAACAAAGCGACATCAGAGTAATCATGAATACTGCTTTGTCATCATAATCTTCTTTCTCATCGTATTCATCATTGACATTGTTCTCCAAGCGATGATTCAAATAAGTCAATAAATCATCCTGACCCCAACTACCGAAGGAGTTCACAAATTCAACAAAGGTTAGAGTAGCTTCTTGTGAAGATTTAGTCAACTCTTCAAACTTTTCACTACGCCATTCCAAAAAATTCTTAATGGTTGCCAGCTCTATCGCATCCAATTTAATATGATAGGAGTTAAAGCAATAGTCAATTACCAAAGCCAGCCTTGCCATCAAATCTACTTGGTCGCCACAACTTAATTTATCAAGGTTTTTGAAAAGATATTGACATAATTCATACTGTCGCGTGTAGAATTCTTCCACCTTTTCCTCCAACAATTCATCGCTAAGCGTAAAGAAAAAATCATCTGCAGCTGTTATAATATCCCTTGTAATTGGTTTCATCATTTTATATTTCCCATGCCGACAAAATTATAAAATTTTTGATTCAAAAGATTCATGGAGAATGGTCGCTTGGGGAAATCCTCAAAATGCTGCCTATATATAAGGAGTGTTCGCCGTATTCCAGAATCGCTTTTCAGCCTCGATTTCCAATTCCTGGAAAGTGCGTTTTGGAGGTTTTGATGAAAATGTTCTTTTGGGACATTAGCAATAAAGGAAAGTTCTCAAAGTACACTTTTGGATACTTTCCTTTATTGCTAATGCTCCAAAAGAACTCTTTTGAATGTTTTGCATTATTGCTAATGTTCCAATAGAACATTTTCAGATACTTTACACTATTGCTAATGTTCCAAAAGAACTCTTTTGGAGCATTACCTAATTGGCTTACGTTCCAAAAGTCTTTTTGTCCCTTTTTTCCTCTTTTGAAATGGTTTTGGAAGAACTTTTTGGAGCTAATTTGTGAACAAATAGCTTCAAAAAACCTTCAAAAAATAAAAATTTCAAAAAAGTTTTGACCTCAAAAAATATTTTTGAAATCATGTAACTCTATGTAAATAGATTTGAGAATGTTTTTAAAATCTTACATTGAAACAAGGAAAATCAAAAATATGAGAAAAATGTTTGGTAGAGTTATAAAAATTTATGTAGTTTTGTGCCAATGAAAAATATCAAGCTTTCTAACGGTAATAAATAAAAATCAAAAGTAAAATGGCAAAAAAAACAGGAACCAACTTAGTAAAAAATCCCTTTAAGAAGGCGATGAAAAGCAGCATCGAAAATGCCGGGACCATCTCTACATACATCGAAGAAGCCCTGTATGTAAAGCGGTTGCTCGATTCCAGAATCATGACTTTGTATAATTATTTTACCCCGCTGGATGCTGTTTTGCAAGCCATCATAGCGGCATTGGTTGGTAAAATTTTGGATCGCAAATCGGCTACCCGCACCATCGAATTGACGATGAAAGGAATGCAGCCACACGTTCACGGAATCTTCTTTGAAACCGAAAAAGCATACGCCAAAACGACTGCCGAATATGCACGCCTGACGATGGGCGGAACCGAGAGTTTTTATAATGAATCACGGTTTAATGTCAAGGCTCGTGTCCAAGCCTATATCACGGCAACCGGCACCGATGCAACATTGAATGCAGCAAGAGCGATTGCGGTGGATTTGTTGGCACATATCGGTGGCGATATTTCCGCCCAAACTGCCGAAAAAGTAAATGTCAATACCAATAAAGCTGCCGTAAAAGTCGCGGTTGATAATTCTACGACTGGTGTATGGTATGTTTATTTAGGCTTGATGATGGTGTATATTTTGACACCCTTGATGGCGATTGCGTTCCTGCCAATGACCTTTATTTATAAAGCTGCGAAACAAAAAATCAAGAAAGTTTATGTTCCCAAGGCAACGATCAAAAAGATATTAAGCCACCTTTTCAAACTTGGCGAAACGGTAACCATTACGAATAACGGAAGTATCGGATTGTGGGTCGGCTTGGCAGCCACCGCGAAGAGTACCGTGTTGGTCTGGTATTTTATTCCGGCAGATACCACGGTAACCAATATAGCCTATACTTTGCTCGGCAATCCTGCTGATAAATTTGTGATGGTGAAGAACGCAGACCTTACTACTGCGGGAGATTTGACGTTTACTATTAATGGAATATAAGACAAAATAAACAATTAGAAACAAACAATAAAAAGCCTCCGGAAGCCTATTCGGAGGCTTTTTAATTTGATAGATTTGAGATAATGAAGGATTTCTTTTCCAGGAATTTATACTTAATAAAACATCCGTCCGTTTGGTTACTTTTGCACCCTTAATAATAATAAAATTAGAATGAAAAAAATCCTGTTTGTACTCCTCGTTTTAAGTTTTCCTATCCTGCTCATGGCACAGAATAATGATAGTGTTTTAGTTCAATTCTCTGGCGTAGTCGTAACTGCCGATAGCCTGATTCCAGTGCCTTTCACCACAGTCGCCATTAAGAACCAATGGCGCGGAACGATAACCGATTTCTATGGATTTTTCTCTTTCGTAGCCGCCAAACACGATACGATTGAGTTCACCGCTATAGGCTTCAAGAAAGCAAGATATATCATTCCTGATACGTTGAAACAAAACCATTATTCCTTAATCCAAATGATGTCGAGAGATACCATTACTTTGCGAGAAGCAGTCATTTATCCTTGGCCCACAAAGGAACAATTTAAGTCGGCATTTATGGCATTGCGAGTACCCGATGATGCGATGTCTCGTGCTCAAAAGAATCTTTCAAGACATGAGATGGCTTCCGTTGCCAAAAACATAAAGATGGACGGACAATCGAACCAGATGTATGCCCAAAACTTAGAACAAAACAGATTGTATTATGCCGGACAATTACCTCCTAACAATTGGCTGAATCCGATAGCTTGGATGAAGTTTATTTCCGCTTGGAAGAACGGAGATTTTATTCAGAAGAAAGACGATAATTCAGGGGAGTAAGAGTTTTATCCCCTTACTGCTTTCTTTCTTTTCACAGGCGTTTTCCTCTCTTTATCGCCAGTTTGCATTCTTAAAAAACCTACTTCTTGTTCTGTTAGATACCGCCAACCGCCAGGCTTTATGCCGCTTTTGGTTAAGCCCGCAAAGGAGAGTCTGTCTAACTTCACGACTCTATATTCTAAGTGTTCAAAGATTCTTCTCACAATATGATTCTTGCCAGAATGTATCGTCAGTTCCACTTCCTTTTTTGTAACGCCTTCGCCCATGTAGGTCAAGTCATCCACCTTGATGATGCCATCCTCCAATTCCAGACCTTCGCGAATCTTTTCAAAGTCTTCCTGGGTTAATTTCCTATCTAATTCCACATGATAGACCTTCATGATATTATAACTCGGATGCGTCAGTTTCTTAGTTAATTCCCCGTCATTCGTCATCAATAAGATGCCCGTCGTATTCCTATCCAGCCTGCCGACTGGATAAATCCTCTCTTTGCAAGCCTTCTCCACCAGCAGCATCACGGTCTTGCGCTCCAGCGGATCATCGGTGGTGGAGATATAATCCTTCGGCTTGTTCAATAAGACATACACATTCCGCTCTGGTTTGATGATGGTATTATTAAACCGTACCACATCCTCGGGATTCACCTTATAACCCAAGGTCGTAATCACCTGATCATTCACCGATACCAAGCCCGCCTCTATCATTTCATCTGCCTCGCGACGAGAGCCTAAACCCGCATTAGCAATGTATTTATTCAATCGAATAATCCCATCATACGGCTTCCGTTCCCCTGAAACTTGTTCTTTAATACCTTTAGTATGGCGTTTCCGAGCATCGAACCGATCGCCTTTATCAAACTTATTCCGTTCCAAATAATCCTTCGGTTTCCGAGAGAACCGCGAAGCCTCGGCAGGAGCTGCAGGTTCCATGAATTTACTCCCCTTGACATGCTTATCCCGATCGGCATATTTATCTTTCTTCGTAACAAACGGAACGCGGGGTCGCTTGCCTTTGTATCCATATTCTTTCGCTGCGGGTTGGGATTTGGAATCCCGATTGCTGACGAATGGGCGGCGTTCATTGCCATCAAAATCCCGCTTGGGTTCTTCCACGACATTCTCCCGATACTCCTTATTCTTCGTGAACGACCGTTTCTTCTTATATAATTCCCTACCCTTTTCTTCTTCCTGAACAACGGGTTTCGGAGTATATTCCCGCTTCGGTTTCAACTCTCGTCCTTCTGCTCCTTCTTCTTTCTTGAAATACGCCTTGCTTCGTTCATCCCGTTTAATCTTCCCTGGCGAAGCAGCCGGTTTATCAGATGCTGTTGATCTGGATTTATAATCCCGATCTATAGCCGGTTTATCGAATGCCGCAACCTCTTTCCGAACATATTTCCGCTTCGGAGCTACTGCCCCGCTATCTTTTTTCGGAACAAATCCTGAAGCCTCGCCGCCTCGTCCTGCAACTCGCGATGCCCTGTTTCCTTTGTCGGCAACAGTCCGTTTTCGTTTCACATCAGGCTTCGCACTGTGCCTCGTTTTCCCTTGCGAATAATCTTTACGCTCTCTCATAGTAATATTATAGGCGGCAAAGATAGCAAAACGACGGTGAGGGCATGGTGAAGTATTGAGAAAAGAACAGCGAGCCGTTTACAAATACTATGAATCATCACCCTCCTCCTATTATTGTTGCACCGCCAAAGCGGATACAATCATAAAAGGAGAGGGATGAAATAATTGATACAATTCCTCCTCCAGCATGATTTTTCTCTAATTTACAAGTTGATTTTGGAAAAAGGGTAGTAAGTTTTGGAAAAAGGTTAGTAAGTTTGCCAAACTTACTTGTAAGTTTACCAAACTTACTTATAAGTTTACCAAACTTGCTTGTAAGTTTACTAAACTTGCTTGTAAGTTTACCAAACTTGCTTGTAAGTTACCCAAACTTACTTGTAAGTTTACCAAACTTACTTGTAAGTTTACCAAACTTGCTTGTAAGTTTACTAAACTTGCTTGTAAGTTTACCAAACTTGCTTGTAAGTTACCCCAACTTGCTTGTAAGTTACCCCAACTTGCTTGTAAGTTACCCCAACTTGCTTGTAAGTTACCCCAACTTACTTCCTAATTTCTCCAACTCCCTTGAGAGTTGCTCCAACTCCCTTGAGAGTTACTCCAACTCCTTTGAGAGTTACTCCAACTCCCTTGGGAGTTACTCCAACTCTCTTGAGAGTTGCTCCAACTTCCTTGAGAGTTGCTCCAACTTCCTTAGAAACTATCTATAATTCCTGCATAAATGTTACTTTCGCCCCCGCTAACCACTAAACAAAAGAATGATAAATCGCCTTAACACCCTCGCCTCATTGCTTAATAAAAGGAGAAGGGGATATTTTGTGGGATGGATGGGGATGATGTTTCCGATTATGATGATGGGGCAGTATGAATTTGATTCTTTGACGAAACCTAATTATGTTATTAATAATAACTGGTATCATATAGATTACGATTCAGTATATATTAACCATACATTAATTACTACAAAAGGTTTTTATAAAGATGGTTCTGATTTGACTTTTCAATTCACACAAGACAAAATGGACAATACTATTATGGTTTATAAAGATTACAAAACAATTCAGTTTTTCTTTCACATTAATCAAGGTTATGGATTTCATATTCATTCTGGAATAGATGAATACCCACTTCAGATTGCCGACTTGAATGGTGATGGGTTAAAAGATATAAAGCTAATCTATAGTAGTCTTGGCAATGGATTGTGGTTCTGTAAATATTATGTTCTTTACTTTATTCAAAATGAAGATGGAACCTTTACTTTATACTCACCGGCTAATCTCCTTATTTTTGGTTTTATTGAAGAAAAAAACTTTGAAATAAAACGTATTGAACAAGAAAGAGATTTTAATAAAGATGGTAAATTTGAATTTTTACAAGTAGATTATACACAACTTAACGATCATGCTTATTGGGATTTTAATGTATATGAGTTCTCTAAAGATTCTGCTGTTAATGTTAGCCTGAAATATGGCTATCCAATGTTGGTTCCTTATAATTATGAACCTACTTTTAATCGTACTAAAGTCCCTTTTAATAAATCTGATTATCTTATGAATGAATCTATTAAACCAAATCACGGAACCAAAGTTAAATAAATACTACCCAATATGAATACCCGCCTCCTTCTCACCCTCCTCATTATTCACTATTCACTATTCACTATTCACTGCCATGCGCAGGATAATCTTGTATCGAATGTAAAGTTCCATTCCATCGGTCCCTCCATCATGTCCGGAAGGGTTGTGGATGTTGATGTTTGCCCTGATGATCCTACGCATTTTTATGTCGCTTATGCCTCTGGAGGTCTTTGGGTTACTTATAATAATGGGCAGTCCTTCGAGCCGCTCTTCGACCATGAGGCAGTGATGACTATTGGCGATATTGCTGTTGATTGGAACCATGGCGAAACCATCTGGATAGGTACGGGAGAGAACAATTCCAGTCGTTCTTCC
The DNA here is from genome assembly GCA_903844645.1 of uncultured Bacteroidota bacterium. Lineage (GTDB taxonomy): Bacteria > Bacteroidota > Bacteroidia > AKYH767-A > JABDAW01 > JABDAW01. The sequence continues at coordinate 68,096 of CAIMUP010000001.1, read as the reverse complement.
TACGCCGGTCTTGGCATGTATAAGAGCACCGATAAAGGCAAGACCTGGCAACATAAAGGCTTGGAAGATTCGCATCATATCGGTAGAGTATTAATAGATGCGAATGATTCAAACACCTTGTATGTAGCGGTCATTGGGCATCTTTTCACGCCCAATGATGAACGCGGAGTTTTCAAATCCATTGATGGCGGCAACACCTGGAAGAAGACTTTATTTGTAGATAATAACACAGGTGCCATTGACTTTGTGATGGATCCTTCCAATAAGAATATCTTGTATGCTGCCATGTGGCATCGTGAACGAAAGCCTTGGAATCTAAAGGAAAGCGGAGCATCATCAGGCATTTATAAAAGTATAGATGCTGGCGAGACTTGGAGTTTAATAACTACTAAAGAAAGTGGCTTCCCTACTGGTGAGGGAGTTGGTAGGATAGGGCTTTCCATCTTTGCAGGAGATATGGGGCAGGTTATCAATCCCTCGAAAGCGAATGATAAAGATGATGACAATGCCAAGCCCAAGCATCTCATGACGAAGTTTGTGCCGCGTCCCATCTATGCTGTGGTTGATAATCACGACCTTCGTGAGAAGAAAAAAGATGATAAAAAGAAAGGCTTGACGAAGGATACTTTAAGAACAATGTATAAGGAATCTTTTCTCTTACTGAAAGATTCATTGATAGAAAAGTATCTCAAGGATAATGATTTTGATGAGGAATATTCTGTGGAAAGAGTTAAGAATATGATTCGTACAGATAGCATCAAACCCGCAGCCCTTGTGGAATATCTTGAAGATGCCAATGCACAATTATTCGATACAGAAATAAAAGGAGCAGAGGTTTATCGCTCTGATGATGCCGGCAAGACCTGGAAGAAAACGCATGAAGGTTACCTCGATCATGTCTTCAATACTTATGGATATTATTTTGGGCAGATAAGGGTTTCGCCCTTCAATCCAAACAAGATTTATATCTATGGAGTTCCCTTCCTTAAATCAGAAGATGGAGGCAAGACCTTCAAGTCCATTGATGCTGCGAATACGCATGGAGATTATCATGCCCTGTGGCTGAATCCCAACAGGGACGGGCATATTATCGTCGGTAATGATGGTGGCGTGAACATTTCTTATGATGATGGCAAGTCTTATTTTAAAGCAAATACTCCTGCCGTCGGGCAATTCTATTCTGTGAATGTGGACATGGAAAAGCCCTACAATGTCTATGGTGGCTTGCAGGATAATGGCGTGTGGTATGGTCCATCCACCAACAAAGAAAGCACGGGCTGGCATGAAGAAGGTGAGTATGCTTTCAAGAGAATCATGGGTGGCGATGGCATGCAAGTTGCGATTGATACCCGCGACAACACTACTGTTTACACAGGTTATCAGTTCGGGAATTACTTCCGAGTGAATAGAAATACAGGAGAAAACAAATACATTACTCCAAAGCATAAGTTAGGCGAAAGACCACTGCGCTGGAACTGGCAAGCACCCATCTGGCTCTCCAAACACAATCAGGATATTGTTTACTTCGGCAGTAATAAATTCCATCGAGCAATGAATAAAGGCACTGACTTCCAGACCCTCACCAGTGATCTTACTAATGGCGGTATCAAAGGCAATGTGCCTTATGGAACCATTACCACCATTACCGAAAGTCCACTAATGTTTGGCTTATTATACTTAGGAACAGATGATGGAAATATTTATCTATCTAATAATATAGGTTATGACTGGCATGAAATAAGTGAGAATTTACCACAAAAATTATATTATAGTCGGGTAATAGCAAGTGCCTTTGATACTGAATTGGTTTATTGTTCCCTTAATGGTAAAATCTTTGATGATTTCAAATCCTATCTTTTCAAACATAAATCTTTTAGAGGTGATTGGGATCGCATAGGGACAGACTTACCTGCCGAGCCAATCAACGTCGTTCGTGAAGACCCAAAGAATAAAAACATTCTCTATGTAGGCACCGACCATGGCGTATATGTCTCCTTAAATAAAGGAAAGAACTTCATGAAGATGACCGGTGATTTCCCGAATGTAGCGGTGCATGATTTGGTGATTCATCCAAGAGATAATGACTTGGTGGTGGGCACTCATGGGCGTTCCATCTACATTGCCCATGTCGGCGAGTTGCAGCAATTGAATGATACTTTGATGGCGAAGGATATTTATGTTTTCAAGATAGACCCCATTAAATACAACAAGAACTTAGGCAAGCGCAATAACCTTTGGAGCGAGCCGCATGAGATTAAAAAGCAATTCGCATTCTATGTGAAAGAAAAAGGAATTTCTACCCTGCACATCAAGACCGATAAAGACCTTTTATTAAAAGAAATAAAAGATACCAGTGCTGCCGGATTGAATTATGTGAACTATGATCTAAGCATTGATTCTACTAACCTTTCGAAATACCAACTATGGGTTAATGATAACAAGAAACTTAGTGATGATGACAAGAAAATAGAGCGTGCGGATAACAAGAAGTATTACCTAAAGCCGGGCAAATACTTTCTCGAAATAGAAACTCAAAAGGGAATTAAATCCAAGCAAGAATTCATTATTAAGTCAAATGAGAAGAAAGAAGCACATGGAGAATTACCAGAGGCATTAGATAAAGATTAACCCTCTTACTACAATATTTTCCCCATTTAAACGGGAAAATCTGCCCATCCATGAATTAAATGGTAACTTATTCGAGGTAGTTCCGAACTTATTCGAGGTAGTTCCGAACTTATTCGAGGTAGTCCCGAACTTATTCGAGGTAGTCCCGAACTTATTCAAGGTAGCCCCGAACTTATTCGAGGTAGTTCCGAACTTATTCGAGGTAGTTCCGAACTTATTCGAGGTAGTTTCACTTTTATGTCCGGTAGCATATAAACCTATCCCTTTTTCCTGGTCATTAATTTAATAGACCAGAACATCATATTCAATAAAATTCCCATAAAGAGTGTCATGCCCCAGGTACGCGGATGAGCACTTGGATTGATGAATCGCATACTAATTGCATTCATTAAATCGGTGGGATCTCTCACTACATCCCAGCTGTTCCAGCGTAAGTACCTGCCGAGATAAACTCCGAAGCTCCCAATAAAAAGAAACACGATCGTTATTAAATTAATGGTCATAGGTTTCAGGTATTTCGAGAGGAGTTCTTCGATGTCCAAGAGGCTTTGGAAGCCAAAGATCAAGCCTGTCCAGGCGAAGGAGAGGATGACGACCAGATCGAACCAGAGTGGTGAGTTTATTCGTAGATGAAGGTGGAACAAATCGGTTAAGATATAAGGAGAATTGGGGAAGAAGAGTAGCCAGATGACTAATAAGATGGTCAGTGCAATCTTGTTATTCCGATACCTTTCATTCACCATAATGATGGAGCTGGCAGCCCAGGGAATGAAGGCGAGGAAGAGATTCCAGTTCATGAAAAGGAAAGTAGCGGTGCCGGATAAGAAGACTCTCAAGAGGCTTAATCCGAAGCAGAATACAGACATCGCTAGGAGGAAGATGGCGAGGTTTAGGCGTCCGGTTTCTTTTAATTTTTTGATCATGGTTTATTGTTTTTGGATAGGGGATGAACGGGATATTAGGTGTAAAATTATTTTGGCGAAGACTTGTCTTTTTCAAATAATCCCAAATTAGTTTCGTTAAATTTATCTATTTTTGTTGCCTCAAAAAAAATATACGTTTCTGTATGAATAAAATTAATAGAATAATACCCGCGCTTCTCTTCGTTTTCTTTGCCGCGACTTCCTTTGCGCAAAGGCAATATCCGGTGAAGATTGTAGCCTCTGTCGAACAAACTACCGCTAACGAAGCCACCTTGGTTTTTGCATTAAATATCGAAAAAGGATGGCACGTCTATTCCCAATTTACGCCTGATGGCGGTCCACTGCCTATGGAGTTTACCTGGACGAAAGGGAAGAATTATGACTTAGTCGGGAAAGCTCTCGAGCCGAAGGGACATGAAGATTTCGATAAAGATTTCGGGGTGAAAACATTGACTTTGGAAGGCACGCCTACCATCCGCCAGAAGATAAAGGTGAATGATAAAAGCAAGTTCACCATCGCCGTGAAATTGGAGGGGCAAGCATGTACCACGCAGTGCATTCCGTGGGATACTTCCTTCGTTTTGACCATCAATGCAAACTTAAAACCTGGCGTGGAATCAACTCCCATCCCTACGAAAGTGAAAGCTGATAGTGGCGGCAGCGCAGAGCCGATCAAGAAGGTGGATACCATCATCAAAGCGGCTGCACCTTCTACGGATACCAGCAAATTAGTTCTCTCTGACAAACCGATGGATGTGGTGTTAGAAGCCAGTTGCGGCGATGCTGAAATAGCATCCAGCCAATCTATCCTCGGGATATTCTTCGCGGGAGTTCTCGGAGGATTTCTTGCCTTGCTTACGCCATGTGTCTTCCCGATGATACCGCTGACGGTAAGTTTTTTTACCAAGCGCAGTGGCAACAGAAGAAAAGGTTTGATGAATGCCCTGACGTATGCCGCCTCCATCATCATTATCTATGTTACGTTGGGGTTTATCATTACGGTTACGCTTGGATCGGATGCGCTGAACGACCTCGCCAGCAACGGCTATTTCAACATGGGTTTCTTCATCGTGTTTATCATTTTCGCCATCTCTTTCTTCGGGGCATTTGAAATAACACTGCCTAGTTCCTTCATCAACAAAGCCGATGCCGCATCGGAGAAGGGCGGTTTAATCGGGATATTCTTCATGGCATTCACGCTGTCGTTAGTTTCGTTTTCCTGCACGGGTCCTATCATCGGAACCTTGTTAGTGGAGGCGGCACACGGCAGTAATTACATGGGACCGTTGATGGGCATGGCTGGATTCGCATCGGCATTGGCATTGCCATTCGCGTTATTCTCCATGTTTCCGGGATGGTTAAGCTCGTTGCCGAAATCTGGGGGCTGGCTGAACACCGTGAAGGTCTGCCTTGGCTTCATCGAATTGGCATTAGCCATGAAATTCCTCTCCAACGTAGATTTGGCATACCATTGGGACTTCCTCAAAAGGGAAATCTTCATCGCCTTCTGGATCATTATCTTCGGATTGATGGGATTATATTTAGTTGGCAAAATCCACTTCTCCCACGACTCGCCCGTCGCCCATGTATCCATCGGGAGGTTGGTTTCTTCCATCCTGACATTCACTTTTGCCATCTATTTAATTCCCGGATTATGGGGTGCGCCATTGAATTTAATCTCCGGTTTCCCTCCCCCGTCATTCTACAAAGAATGGCAAACGACCAAGACCGAATGCCCCTTAGATCTTCCTTGTTTTCACAATGAATATGAAGAAGGAATGGCGTATGCAAAGAAAGTTGGGAAGCCCGTATTGGTGGACTTTACGGGATGGACCTGTGTGAACTGCCGCAAGATGGAAGAAAACGTTTGGCCCAAGCCCGATGTCTATAAAAGGCTGACCGATAAGTACGTTTTGATCTCCCTCTATGTGGATGATAAGGGGCTGTTGCCAGCCAATGAACAAAGCATTTCTACCTCCTCTGGCACGAGTAAAAAGATTAAGACATTAGGGAATAAATTCAGTGCGATGGAGGTCAATAATTACGATATTAATTCCCAGCCCTACTATGTTTTATTAGATAATCATGGAAAAATCCTTGCCAAGCCACGCGGCTATACGCCCGATGACAAGCAATATGTCCGCTACCTCGACGAAGGCTTGTGCCGCTACAAACTGCGGAAGGAAAATGAGGCTTCGGCTTCTTTGTAATTCATTCCGCGCCTCTGAAGGGGCATCGAATCCCTCTTTGGGGATGTTTTAAGGATGTTATTTGTCAAAAATGTGTCATTTTTGGAGCTGCTGGTGCTCTGCATTCAGTCCCCAGAGGAGCTGTGGGAACTCCCAACGGAGCTATCGGGACTCCCGAAGGAGCTGCGGGGACTCCCAGAGGTGCAGCGGGAAGCCCCGAAGGAGCAGTGGGGACTGAATGCAGAGCGCATGCAGTCCCCGAAATGGCATTAAAACCTGCCTTCGAGGTAAAAATCGTTGCTGAACGCCGATCGAGGAGGCAAAATTCGGCATGCCCGTTTGCACATCTCTAAAGAATATGTATTTTTGCAGCCCTAAATAATTAATAGAAGATGACAAAGACAAATGAAGTTTTAGATTCCGTAGCCATCCGGTTTGCGGGAGATTCCGGCGACGGGATGCAATTAACCGGTACGCAGTTCACCGATACTGCCGCCATTCTGGGTAATGATTTAAGTACCTTTCCTGATTTTCCTGCCGAAATCCGTGCCCCACAAGGGACCCTGGCTGGTGTTTCCGGCTTCCAGATACATTTCGGAAGCGTTGAAATTAATACCCCAGGCGATTATTGCGATGTATTGGTTGTAATGAATGCTGCGGCGTTGAAAGCGAATTTGAGAGAATTGAAAGAGGGTGGAATTATTATCGCGAATATTGATGGCTTCGATCCTAAGAACCTGCGTTTGGCGAACATTGCGCCTGACCAAAATCCTTTGGAGAACGGCAGTTTAAGCAAATATCAGGTCTTCACGATGGATGTTACGAAGATTACTCGTGCGGCATTAGCGAATGATAGCGGCTTAGGCGTGAAGGAAATTGATCGTTCAAAGAATATGTTTGTTCTCGGCTTTATTTATTGGATGTATAATAGGAATCTGGATCATTCCATCAAGTTTTTGACTGAGAAATTTGGTAAGAAACCAGATATCCTGGATGCTAATATTAAGCTTCTCAAAGCGGGTTACAATTATGGCGAAACCGTTGAAACTTTCACTACCCGTTTCACTGTTGAACCTGCTAAGATGGCTCCCGGAACGTATCGTAATATCATGGGTAATCAAGCGGCTGCAATTGGTTTGGTTGCTGCATCAGAGAAGAGCGGTTTGCCGATATTCTATGGCTCTTATCCAATTACCCCTGCTTCGGATATTCTTCATGAATTATCAAAATATAAACATTTCGGTGTTCGGACTTATCAGGCTGAAGATGAGATTGCTGCTATCTGTTCTATCATCGGTGCATCCTTTGGTGGGCATCTGGGTGTTACGGCTTCTTCCGGTCCTGGTATTGCTTTAAAGACAGAGGCAATGGGCTTGGGCTTTATGTTAGAATTGCCAATGGTTGTTATTGATGTTCAGCGAGGCGGTCCTTCTACCGGCTTGCCGACCAAGACCGAGCAATCTGATTTATTGCAAGCGTATTATGGAAGAAATGGTGAAGCGCCACTTCCTATCGTTGCTGCCTGTTCGCCTGCCGATTGCTTCGATGCAGCGTTTCAAGCATGTAAAATTGCAATTGAACACATGACTCCTTGTTTCATGCTTTCAGATGGTTTTATTGCCAATGGTGCCGAGCCTTGGATGTTCCCGAAGTCAGAAGATTTACCAAAGATTACTCCTCCTTTCATCACTGAATTTAATGCCGATGGAAAATTCCTTCCATACAAACGAGATGAGAAATTGTCCCGTCCCTGGGCAGTTCCAGGCGTGAAAGATTTGCAACATCGTATCGGTGGCATCGAGAAACAACATGAGACCGGAAACATTTCTTATGATCCCGAGAATCATGAATTCATGGTTAAACTTCGTGAAGAGAAAGTTGAAAGAATTGCGAATTATATCCCTGAACAAAAGTTGGATAGTGGCAATGCCAAAGGCAAGATGTTGGTCGTAGGCTGGGGTTCGACTTATGGTGCCATTCGTTCCGCATGTACCAAGGCAAGAGCCGAAGGCTATGATGTATCCCATGCCCACATCCGTTACCTGCGTCCTTTCCCAAAGAATCTTGGCGAGATATTAAACAACTATGATATGATATTAATGCCAGAAATGAACAATGGACAATTGGTAAAAATCATTCGCGATAAATATTTCGTACCTGCCATTCCATTAAATAAAATTATGGGCTTGCCATTTACCTCTCACGAGATTTATGACAAGATAATCGAATTATTAAAGGTAGAAGAAACTGTATTCGCAAGCAATGGTGCAACAAAATAATTGATAACAAAATAAAGAAATAATATAATGGATTCAACAACACAAGTAGCGGCTAACGGGCAAGCCCCGAAGATGGTAGCAAAAGATTTAGTAACAGATCAGGAAGTAAGATGGTGCCCGGGTTGCGGCGATTATTCTATCCTTAAACAAGTGCAGACGGTAGTCCCTGAATTGGGTATTCCGAGAGAAAATATTGTCTTCATTTCCGGCATCGGATGTTCGTCGCGTTTCCCGTATTACATGGAGACCTACGGCATGCACTCCATCCACGGAAGAGCTACTGCGGTAGCAAGTGGTTTGAAGGCTTCCCGTCCTGAATTGAGCGTTTGGATTGTTACCGGAGATGGCGATGCGCTTTCTATCGGCGGTAATCATTTTATTCATATCTTGAGAAGAAATTTCAATGTGAATATTCTGTTATTCAACAACGAGATTTATGGCTTGACGAAGGGACAATATTCTCCTACTTCTCCAGAAGGTGCGGTAACGAAATCAACTCCTAATGGTTCTCTCGATCATCCTTTCAATCCTTTGGCATTGAGCCTTGGTGCTGATGGAACTTTCATTGCAAGAACAATGGACAGAGATCCAAAACATTTGCAGGAAACATTGCGCAGAGCGAATAGTCATAAAGGAACTTCTATGGTGGAGATTTATCAGAACTGCAACGTCTTTAATGATGGTGCATTCTTCATTTATACCGACAAGGAAACCAAGAAATTAGAGACCTTAATGTTAGAAAGTAGCAAGCCTTTAATCTTTGGTGAGAATGCTGACAAGGGAATTAAATTAGATGGCTTCAAACCAACTATTGTTTCGCTTGCTGACGGGGCTTCTGCCAATGATCTTTGGATACATGATGAGAAAGATGCTGTTAAGGCAAATATCCTTGCTCGCTTCTTTGATAATCCTTCTAAAGAGAATCATTTGCCACGTCCTTTCGGTATTTTCTATCAGGAAGACAGGCATTGTTATGAAGACCAAATGAACAATCAAATGGGCAGCGTCCTTACCAAGAAAGGGAAAGGAAAGTTGGATGAGTTGATTGCCGGCAAAGAGGTTTGGGTGATTAATTAAGTTGAAACGGTTGCAAAGTTTTATTGCAATCCCCCGATATTAATCCCCATTATTCCCACAGTATTCCTGAAGTATTCCCCAAGAAAATAGATTAGGGGGATTAAAAACGTGATTCATCGTTTTTGAATTTTCCGGAATTCCACAATGGAAAGTGTGAATGACACAATGGAAAGCGTGAAGGGCGAAATGCAAAGCGTGAAAGGCGAAATGCAAAGCGTGAAGGGCGAAATGGAAAGCGTGAAAGGCACAATGCAAAGCGTGAAAGGCACAATGCAAAGCGTGAAAGGCACAATGCAAAGCGTGAAGAGCACAATGCAAAGCGTGAAGAGCACAATGGAAAGTGTGAATGGGTTTATGATTTTTGACTTAGGGCATATGGATTTAGTATGGAGGGGAATGTGAGTTTTTAGTTACAGGCTTTCAATAAAGAGAACTTTTATTACTAATTTTCGTATTTTTGTACCGTTAGCACTTGCGCGATTCCCCTATGAAAAAAATTTTACTGTTTGTTATTCTACACTGCTCCCTCTTCGCTTTTCAATGCATAGCGCAGCCCGGGCAGTGGACTTGGATGAATGGGAGTAATACGATTAATAGTTATGGGCATTACGGTACGAAGGGCGTTTTTGCAGCAAATAATTCCCCTACCGCCTTGTATGAGGCTTGCGAATGGACCGATAAACAGGGAAATTGTTGGTTGTTTGGAGGAGAGATGGTGGGCGATGTTTCTCCTGATTTGTTTCAGTTTAATCCTTATAATAATCGGTGGGCTTGGATAAAGGGAACGGGAATTTGGCATAGTGCAGGGGTTTATGGGGTTCAGGGAATGCCAGATACCGCAAATCATCCCGGAGCAAGAGGTTGGGGGATTACTTCATGGACGGATACCACCGGAAATTTGTGGATGTTTGGCGGACAAGGATACGATGTGAATGGGAACTTCGGGAACTTGAATGACCTTTGGATGTATACAATAGCCACCAATACCTGGACCTGGATGAATGGTGCAAATACAATAAGTAGTGCAGGGAATTATGGGGCTATTGGAGTGCCGTCTGCATTGAATCAACCCCCCGCCATGAATGAAAATAGTGCCTCCTGGACAGATGATAACAACAACCTTTGGATGTACGGAGGGTTTACCAGCGCTTACTTAGGGGCATTGTGGAAGTATAATATAGCTACCAATCAATGGACCTGGATGAGTGGGTCTAATATTGTGAATCAGGCTCCTGTCTATGGAACAAAAGGAGTACCTTCATTAGGCAATACGCCTGGCGGAAGACGTTGTTATACCCGATGGAAGGATAGTAACGATAATTTGTGGCTTTTAGGAGGACTGGCTTACACTGGATATAAAAATGATCTTTGGAAATATAACATCTCAAGCAATATGTGGACCTGGATGAGTGGAGAAAGTGGATCTGGCGACAATATAGGAGTTCATGGTGCAATTTGCGAACAGGATACAGGTTTCATTCCAGCAGTGAGGTTTGAAGCCAGATCGTGTTGGACAAGGGATTGTGATAACTTGCAACTTTTTGGAGGAGATGATGGAAACGAGGAGTTTAATGACTTATGGAATTATAATATTCCAACCAACAAATGGAGTTTGATAAAAGGGACAACAGCTATAAATAGTCCTGGAAATTATGGGCAAATTCATATATCCAATCCATCAAATATTCCACCTGCCAGAATGGGTTCTTTGGCTTGGAGAGATAGAAAAGGATTTCTTTGGATGTTTGGCGGAATGCAAAGTGATGTAGGGCATTGTTACAATGACATGTGGCGATTTGTTCCTGATGCCTGTTGTTCTTATTACTGCCCTACCTTTACCGTTACCAGCGATTTTTATGCTGACCCATTGAATGGTTGCAGTTATATAAATTTTTATAATGCCAGTATTAATGCCTCCACATGCCTTTGGTATTTTGGCGATGGAGATTCGAGCACTGTTTATAATCCTATTCATAATTACTCCAATCCCGGAACCTATAGCGTAACGCTCATCGTTTATTCCAATTGCGGAGGCGGAATAGATACCGCTGTTCAGGTAAATTATATTACCATACTGCCTAATACATTACCCAGTCCGGTGATTACTCCAAGTGGTGTTACCACATTTTGTTTCGGTAATAATGTAACGCTTACTTCCAGTGCTTCCCAACTTTATTTATGGAGCACAGGAGCCACCACGCAAAGTATCATCGTTAATACCACTGGAAGTTTTTCAGTTACCATTACCGATACTAATGGTTGTGCTGCTAACTCTACCAGTATCTCGGTATTCGTGAATCCATTGCCTCATCCTGTAGTTACCATTGTAGGTAGCACCGCATTTTGTGCAGGAGATACCTTGACTATGGATGCAGGGGGTAATTTTTCACAATACTTCTGGAGTACCGGTGCCACTGTTGATACTATCATTGCATTATCTGCCGGAAATTATATTGTTACCGTTACTGATACTAATGGTTGTATTAATACTGCATCCCATGCGGTAACCGTAAATTCGTTTCTTTATCCTGTTATTACAGCATCGGGAATTACAAATATTTGTGTTGGAGATTCTGTCAGGTTAGATGCTGGCAATTTTCCATTTTATAATTGGAGCAATGGCGCGACCACAGAAAGTATTTATGTTTTAACAGCAGGAACTTATACCGTTACCGTAACGAATACTATCGGATGTACGGGGACAGCTACACGAATTATAACATCGCATACTATTCCAATTCAACCCTTATTAATAACTGGAAGTAATCCCGTATGCTATAGTTCATTTCAAGCTTATACAATTGCGCCCGTAAATGATGCCACAAGTTATTCATGGACATTACCTAATGGCTGGACAGGGAGTTCAACAACCATTTCCATCAATGCGATTGTCGGTTCATCAGGGGGTACAATTTCGGTTTCGGCAACTAATATTTGTGGGAGCAGTACACCGGCTACCTTAGTTATTATTGTAGATAGTTGTTTGAATATTTGCAGCACGATTTATCCTACACAGTGTGGGTTAATTTATTCCTCTTATCCAAATACAATTTATACTAATCATTCCGATTTCTTGGCGTATAATAATCTCAATTCCACAATAAGAAGTCTTATGAAATATGATTTATCATAGATTCCATCGAACACGATTTTAGATAGTGGATTACTATCCTTGTTTTGGCACACTTCAGGTTCAGGAAATCCTGGACATGTTACACCAAATGCGAGTTATTTACAAAGGGCTACTTCTTCATGGAATAGTAATTCTGTAACCTGGAATAATCAACCCATGATTGATACAACCCATCAGGTTATCATACCGACAAGTGCTACATCCAACCAGAATTATCCAAACCTGAACATACTTCCATTGGTTCAGGATATGATAACTTATGGAAATAACGGTTTCTTATTTAGATTACAATCAGAATTAATAAGTCCGACCTCAATGTTATTTGCTTCGATGTATAATACGAATACAACCGTTTTACCGAGATTAGAGGTTTGTTATCATTTCTACCCCTTGCTTACAACGAGCACTTTAGTAAATAATACCTTTTGTTTAGGAAGCCCTGTTCCTGTTCCATACTCCGTTTCAAATTATTTCAATACGGGCAATGTGTTTACTGCGCAGTTGAGTGATTCGAGTGGTAGCTTTTCAAATCCGGTTGATATTGGGTCTTTGTCTGGTACTCTCTCTGGTATTATCAATGTGATGATTCCTTCAAATACACTCTCCGGAACTCATTATCGAATAAGGGTTGTAGGCAGTAGCCCTCCAATAATTGGAAGTGATAACGGAGTTGACATTACGATAACAAATAATATTAGCGTTGCACCAAATATTTATTTAAATGGACCGATTACCTTTTGTATTGGTGATAGTTTAATCATGAACTCAAGTCCTGCAAATTATTATTTATGGAGTACGGGAGAAACGACACAGAGCATAACAGTTTTTAGTTCAAGCTTATATTCTCTTACCGTAACTGATAATAATGGTTGTACTGGGATTGCATCACAAGTTGTAAACGTAATTCCTTATCCCGCTCAACCAGGAGCAATCAATGGAATTATTAACTTTTGTATTGGTAATTTAACTCCATTAATATATGCCATAACTCCAGTGCCTTATGCAACAAGTTATATTTGGACCTTGCCAACAGGTTGGGCTGGCTCATCAGATTCAACTTCTATTACTGTAACAACTGGGGTGTCTAATGGAATCATTACTGTTATTGCCGTGAATGGATGCGGTAGTAGTATTCCTGAAACATTATCTGTAGTTGCAACTATTTGCAATTGCAATACTCTGATTCCAAGTCAAACAGGTCTTGTGAATAGTGACTATCCTACTACTAATTATTTTCATCATCCTGACTTTATTGCGCTTGCTTGGAGTAGTGCCGTTTTTAGAAGTTTAATACAATTTGATTTCTCTGTTATTCCTTCCAATGCCGCCATTGATAGTTCCTTTCTTTCTTTGTTTTGGCATCCTTCTGGATCTGGAAATGCTGGGCATTCAGGAACAAATGCCAGTTATTTGCAAAGAGTTACTTCTTTATGGGCATCCAATTCAGTAAGTTGGAATAATCAACCAACCATATCAACAACAAATGAGGTTTCATTATCCACTTCTACATTATCTAATCAGAATTATCCTAATATTAATGTACTTCCTTTGATACAAGATATGATGTCTTTTGGCAACAATGGGATATTATTAAGATTGCAATCAGAAACAAGTGCCAAATCTATGCTTTTTGCTTCTTTGTATAATAGCGATTCAACAAAATTACCAAAACTGAAAGTATGTTATCATCAAATACCCGGAACTGCAACGAATATTTTATCCTCTAATAGTTATTGCCAAGGCAATTCTATACAAATTCCCTTTACCGTATTCTTTACTTTCAACGCAGGTAATATCTTTACTGCTCAACTTAGTGATATGAACGGTAGTTTTACAAACCCAATTAATATTGGTACCATTTCTTCGACAACAAGTGGAATAATTAACGCTATTATCCCATCTAATATGGTTTATGGTATTCATTACCGGATACGTGTTGTAGGAAGTAACCCGAATAATATAGGAATAGATAATGGAAGCGATATAATTATTAATTCTAATCCTGTTCCTATTATTACTATCAGTGGACCTGTTAATTTTTGTATAGGGGATAGCGTAACGCTTACATCCAGTGTTGAAACATTATACTTATGGAACATAGCTGCAACAACACAGAGTATTACTATATTTAATACTAACCAGTATTATGTTACAGTTACGGATTTTAATGGCTGTACTGGTTCCTCCTCACTAACTATTACCGTAAATAATACTCTTCCTTCTCAACCAGGACTAATTAGCGGACCTTCTACTGTGTGTTCCGGTAGTACCTTAACATATTCTATTGCGCCTGTTGCTAATGCTATAAGTTATCAATGGACTTTACCTTCAGGTTGGACAGGCTCTTCCAATTCAACATTCATTACTACAACTATTGGTTCTAATGGTGGAATAATTAGTGTGGTTGCCATTAATGCTTGTGGTAATAGTATTCCTGAAACATTAAATGTAATAGTAACATTATGTAATTGCAGCACATTATCACCAATGCAGACTGGATTAGTTAATAGTGCTGCTCCTACTACTAATTATTACCATCATCCTGACTTCCTTGCCTTGGATTGGAATGGAACTATCTTTAGAAGTTTAATAAAATTCGACTTTTCCGCTATCCCTGGCAACACTATTATTGATAGTTCCTTACTATTCTTATCATGGCATACTTCGGGAAGTGGCAATCCTGGGCATGTAGGTACTAATGCCAGTTATTTGCAACGTGTAACTTCTTGGTGGAATACGAATTCTGTGGAATGGAATACACAACCTACGATTTCCACTACCAATCAAGTGTCTTTACCTACCTCTTCCTCGGCAAACCAATCTTATCCGAACCTAAACATACTCCCTTTGGTTCAAGATATGATTGCTTTTGGGAGTTACGGTATCTTATTCAGGCTGCAAAATGAAGTGCCGAGCAATTCTATGCTCTTTGCTTCTTTATACAATACAGATGCCACCAAAATTCCTAAACTAAAAGTCTGTTATCATACTATTCCGGGCATAGGTATTCCTAATCTTTCATCGAACAGTTATTGTCAGGGGGCATCCATAGCAGTTCCTTTTATAGCCTTTTCTACTTTCAATACTGGCAATATCTTTACTGCCCAATTAAGTGATTCAGCCGGTAGTTTCGTTACTCCTATCAATATAGGAACGCTGAATTCCACTGTAAGCGGTACTATTAATGCCTTGATTCCATTGAACACTATTTCGGGCAATCATTATAGGATAAGAATCGTTAGTAGCAATCCTGTTATTATTAGCACTACGAACTTAAACGATATAACTATCGGCATAAGTAATATCCCTGTGATTACGGCAAGTGGTCCTACTACCTTTTGTCCTAATGATTCGGTGGTATTAACATCCAATAGTCAGGTTTCTTATGCATGGAGCAATGGTTCTACTACACAAAGCATCACGGTTTATACTCCTAATACCTATATCCTTACCGTTACCAACCCAAATGGTTGTACGGCGACCGCTTCTCAAACAGTTTCTTACAATCCTTCATTAAACCCTACGATAACTGGTACTACTGCTATCTGTTTTGGCGATTCCACGACCCTTACTACTGGTGTTTTTGCCCATTATTTATGGAATACCGCCGATACTACTGCTTCTATTTTGGTAGATACATCAGGTATTTATTCGGTTACTGTAACTAATGCTTCGGGATGTACAGGCGCGGCGAATCATAGTGTAGTTGTGAATCCAAACCCCATTCCTGCCATCAATTCCAATGCGCCTTCACCCTTATGCAATGGCGATTCCGCGATATTAGATGCTGCTACATTCAATCACTATCATTGGAGCAGTGGTTCTACCTCACATTCCATTGTAGTTTATTCTTCAGGCATCTATTCGGTTACCGTTACCAATAGTTTCGGATGCACTGCCAGCACTGTTGATACGATTACAATCCTTCCACATGTTCCGCCAACGATTTCTGTTAGTGGTCCCACTGTTTTCTGTATAGGCGACAGTGTTTCTATCACCTCCAGCACGGCTGCTGCATACCTCTGGAGCAATTCCCTATCATCCCAAAGCATTACGGTATTCTCTACTGGCAATTACACCGTTACTGTGACCGATTCTAATGGATGCACGGGCACGGGCGTTCAGGATATTACCGTCAATCTGCATGCTCCGAATGCTCCTGATATGATTTATGGTGATACCGTACTATGTGCAGGAACTCTCGTAACCTATTACATTAATCCTGTTCCTAATGCCACCAATTATACATGGATTTTACCTAATGGATGGCAGGGTTCGCCGAATGCCAATACCATTTCCGTCATTCCTGATAGTATTGGCGGATATATTCTTGTTACTGCCGACAATCCTTGTGGTTCCAGCCCCGCAGATACTTTGTTTATAACCGTGAACCGTTGCTATTGCACCAGTTTTCATCCATCCCAGGGCGGAGTTATTAGTCAAAATGCACCAGGAAATAGCTATCCCAACCATCCTGATTTCGTCGCCATCCATTGGAGTGCGAATTGTCTAAGAAGCCTATTACAATTCAACCTTTCTGCTATCGCTGCGAACACTGTGATAGACTCTGCCCACCTATCGCTATCCTGGCACCTTTCGCCAAGTGGCAATCAGGGACATACTATGTACAATGCAAGCACTTTGCAACGAATTATTGCCCCGTGGACACCGAATTCCGTCACTTGGATTAATCAACCCGCCAAAGATACTACCCACCAGGTTATGCTTCCTAATTCTGCTTACAATACCCAATCATATCCCTATATTGATGTCCTGAATATCACCAAAGACATGCTCAATTTCGGCAATCATGGAATGATTTTTTCATTGCTTAATGAAGCCGGAAACCGTTCCATGTTGTTCGCTTCAGGATACAATACCGATTCCACCAAAACACCCAAGCTCTCCGTTTGTTATCACCTCTTGCCTATCCTTTCTGCGGTACATTTGGAGCAAAACAGCTATTGTACGGGTACTTCTTTTCTGTTTTATTTTAGTTCCTCATTCGCTTGCAATAATAACAATGTCTTCACTGCCGAATTGAGCGATTCGGCAGGTGGTTTCGCTGCCAATACCACCATTATCGGTACGCTTGCCGCCGTGAATGCCACAGTAATGACCGTTACCATTCCCTTCAATACCCTTCCCGGTACCCATTATCGAATAAGAATACGTTCCTCCAACCCTGCCGTTATAGGCACAGACAATGGCGCAGATATTTCCATCCGTTCCATGCCGCTCGTAACCCTTTCGCCACACGATACTACTGTTTGCATTACCTCGCCGCCATTTTTATTACAGGGCGGGCTGCCTGTTAATGGAATTTTTATCGGTAACAATGTCAATAACGGCATATTTAATCCCCAAAATGCTGGTGTTGGCAGCTTCCCGATCACGTATCTTTATACTGCTCCTGATGGATGTTCGGATACCGCGATGATGACCCTGAATGTTGCCGCTTGCACCGGTATTTCGGAAGAAAATAACAGCCTCGCCGCCACTATTGTTCCGAATCCGAACGATGGAAACTTCTATTTGATGAATCTTAACCCGAATTCCCGATTTATCATTCAGGATGTTCTCGGAAGAATCGTTTTTTCAAAGCTATTAACAGGAACTTCCGGCAAAACACTGCTCAATGTTTCGCATTTAAGTCAAGGCATTTACTATTGGCAACTGATTGCCGAGGATAGCAATCGCTCCCGAGCCGCTATCAATGGAAAATTAGCCATCATTAAATAGTCTTTCTGTGGTATTTAATAAAATTTAATCCTCAACACCCCCTCTCGAGGACTCCTCCACCACCCTCCCCCTCCGATTCCCCGAAATTCCGGTTTTATAACGGGGAATGGGAGTTTTTGGGGAGGCAAAAAAATCCGGCGGAGACATATTCCAATGAAAGGTCGCTATCTTTAAAAGGAAGTTCGCTATCTTTAAATGGAAGTTCGTTATCTTTAAAAGGAAGTTCGTTATCTTTAAATGGAAGTTCGTTATCTTTAAATGGAAGTTCGTTATCTTTAAAAGGAAGGTCGTTATCTTTAAATGGAAGTTCGTTATCTTTAAAAGGAAGGTCGTTATCTTTAAAAGGAAGTTCGCTATCTTTCCATTAAAAGAGGTGGGAATGGGTTTGGGAAGGTGCATAAAAAAAGCCCCACAAAATGTGAGGCTTTCTTGTTTTATGAAATGAAATAACTTATTCCACAACGATCTTTTGCTGCATCATACCATCGCCCTTTTGGAGGATAATAGAATAAATCCCTTTGGCGATGTTGGAAAGATTTATCTGGATTTGATTCTCGCCAACTACGGCGGTATTTGTGGAATTAATCACCGTTCTACCCATTACGTCTATCATCGTTACCGTGTATTTTTCTTCGGTTGATGAATTAAATACAACCGTCGCTTGGTTGGTCGCCGGGTTTGGATAAATGGAGAATGAATAAGATGAATTGGTCGTTATGCTTTCCTCGCGGCAAGCAGGACCCACGACGATCACCGAAATGCCGGATATACATCCTAATACATCCCTCACTTGCATCGAAAATGTTCCATGATGCAACGCGGTGAATACATTGGATGATTGCCAGGTGCTGCCTCCATCTTTTGAATAATTGAAATATCCTGAACCGCCAGAGGCAAGTACCGTAATCTTACCATTAGCCCCTGTTAAACAAGGATTCGGGTTGACAATTGTGGTAGTGAATGAAATGCCGCCAGAAGTGATGATTGTATAAGAAGAGGTGCCGCTCAAACAACCATTCGCATCCTTGGTCATCACGGTATAAGTCCCATTCGCCAACGCACTGAATAACGATGCCCCTTGGTAGGTTGTTCCATTATCTTTAGAATAAACTTTCGTACCCGTACCTCCCGATGCGGTTACGGCAATACTTCCCTGTGCAGCAGAAGTACAGGTCGTGTTATTCGTAAGTGGTGGTGAAGATATTGGTGGTCGGTTGAGAGAGCACAACATTAAAAGTCGAAGTACATCCGCTGCCATAAGTTACTTCCATGGAATAAGTTCCTACCGAAAGCCCTGTAAAGCTATTGGATAATTGAAAGGATGAACCACCATTGTTAGAATACGTTTTCAATCCGGTTCCCCCTGTTAAATTCGTAACCCCGATGCTACCTGTTGCAGCTCCGTTGCACGCTGGATTTACATTTGATGAACCGAAAGTTCCCAACACAGGCTGCGTTATAGTTAACGATGTCGAAGCAGTACACCCATGAGCATCAGAAACGGTGTAGGTATAAGTTCCGGCTGTTACATTAGAAACTACTCCCGTACCAGTATAGGCTGTTGAGCCACCACTTGCATTAATAGTTACCGATGTTGATTGTCCATAACAATTAATCGTACCGCTTGATGAAGATGTAGTCAATAAACTCGGTTGTGTAACGATAGCAGATGTTGTAGAAGTACAACCATGATTATCTGTAACCGTAACCGAATAAGTACCTGCCACAAGGCTGGTTATAAATGTTGATGTCGAAGAATTAAGAGACCAGAGGTATGTAAAACTTCCACCACCACCAGCAGCATCTACAGATAATAATCCATTCGCATTACCAAAACAATTCACATCAATATGGGAACCTATGCTTGCAAAAGGATTAGAATAAACAATAATATCAGTTCCGTTATTTGCACCTGTTACTGCAGGATTACTTGAATTAACTCGTACTCTGTATCCCGTTCCTACAGCATTGCTTGGGATAGATATTGAAATACTACCAGCCGATGTAGATGTTACTGAACCGATGCTTGTCGGGCTTGCGAAACTTCCACTGGCATCACTCAATTGTGCAGTAAAGATATTGCCTGCATTGTAAGTTCCTATGATTGTATAATCAACTGAAGAAGTAGCTCCAGCACAGAATGTAGTAGTACCCATTGCACAAGAAACAGTATTACAAAGCATCGTGGTTACAACAACTGATGTTGCACTTGTGCAAGTATTAGCATCGGTAACGGTTACAGTATATGTACCCGCAGATACTGCTATCGTTTGAGTTGTTGCACCTCCAGTCCAGAGGTAAGAATTATATGAACCTGCATTTAATGTGGTTGATGATAAATGAGCACAGTAAGGATTAGTACCACTGATACTCGGAGTAGGAAGCGGATTAACAGTAACAACCTGGGAGGCTGTTCCCGAACATCCATTTACCTGAACAGAATAAGTACCCGAAGCAGATACTGTTATGGATTGCGTAGTTGCACTATTACTCCATAGATAGCTGCTATATCCACTCCCTGCGGTCAAAGTGGTACTGCTTCCGGTACAAATTGATACTGGAGAAGTTGGTGAGATTGTTGGTATCAGATTCGAAATATTCTTATAAACATTAATAGCTTCAACATTCCATGAATTAGCTATTAATTCTGGTTTACCATCCCCATCAATATCACATAAAAAGACTCCATTAGGATTACCACTCAATGCAAATGCGGTATCAAAAGTTGTTGTGATGCTGGTGCCGTTGGTAGAATTAGAAACGACATCTATTAAATTCGAAAAGTAATTCGGATAAACTAAATCAACTTTCCCGTCGCCATTAATATCTCCCGCTGCAATAAAAGTACTGCGACTTGCAGCAATATTTAATAACACAGGACTATCAAATGATAAAGTACCAACACCGCTTGTATTTTTTATAAACTCTGCCTGTCCATTATAATTCTCTACAATATCCAACTTCCCATCATTATTCATATCAACCAATTCGATACCACCTAAACTGCTACTGGTTGTAATCGTGAAAGGAGCAGCAAAAGAAATACTCCCATTCGAAGTATTCAACAAAATATAAGTAGTTCCATTTCCCGCAGAAATAGCCAGATCCGCCTTGCCATCGCCATCAATATCTCCCGAAGCAATATCCCAAAGAGAGGAAACGCCGGTGATAGTAATGTCAGCTTGATAAAATGAACTTCCATCTAATGTAGAGGAAGAAGAAACATTTCTATAAACAGAAATATTATTCACATTCGCAGAGGTCGCTATGAAATCAACTTTACCATCTCCATCGAAATCATTTATCGTGATTCCATTCATATTATAATTACTCGAAAAGTTGATAGGCGTACCAAAAACAAGGTTTCCGGTAGTGCTGTTATTCTGAATGATGGTTATTTGATTGGTAGCATAATTTGCCACCACAAAATCCTTCTTCCCATCCGAATTCAAATCTCCGATCTTGATATTCCCTCCAGACAATGGCACTTGAATATCAAACTGTGAGGCAAACGTATTGTTATCAATAACGCCCAGCGTCGCGGTATTCAGATATACTGATAAACCGCCATGTGTGGAATAATTATAATGACTTGAAATCATTTCCGGTTTGCCATCTCCATCCAAATCCACAGCAGCCACAGCTTGTTCTCCTGTTCCATTAAATGTTGATGAATAAGTAACAGGAGAAGCAAACGATCTCCCTGCTATTCCTCCACAATTAAATGTCGGATTAAACTTCAATTTAGAATATCCGGTATAGTTGCAACCGTTCTTCACAGTGATATAATCATAAGTACTTCCGGCAGGCACAGTAGCTGTCAATGATGTAGCGGATGCCGCAGTAACAACGGCTTTCACAGCTCCGAAGTAAACAATATTATTCGATGGAGTAGCATTGAAATTCGTGCCGGTGATAACAACCGATGTCCCCACATTACCGGATGATGGTGCGAAGGAAGTAATAGTAGGTGGACCTGCAACAGTAATCGTTTGTGATGTGGATGCCGAGCAACTATTCGCTGCAACGGTTACAGTATAGGTTCCGCTGGTGGTTAAAGAAACCGTAGCAGTAGTAGCTCCATTCGACCATAAATAACTGGTTCCGCCACTTGCTGTTAGTGATGCCGGAGTACATTGTGTTGATCCTCCTGTGATGCCTGCATTAGGGAGGGGATTGACCGTCACCGATGCTGCGGTAGTGGAAGTATTGCCATTAATATCGGTCAGGGTGACAGAATAAGTGGTTGTTTGTGGTGTTGTTGTATTATTAGTAAGCGTCCCATGGATGGGGTAGGTACTGCTTGATGAATTTCCTGCATTAGTAGTTCCGGTTATATTAGTAGTATTGGTCCGGGTCCAGTTTGAACCCGATGTTCCGCCTTTATAGATTACAAATCCCATTAATCCGCCAGCTGAATTATTAGTTGAAAAACTACCATTTGATTGCCATTGATTACTTATTTTTAGGACTCCGTCAGTTAGAGGTTCTGAATAGGTACCGCTTTGTGAAAATCCAGTTGAAAAATTTGCCGTGTTGCATTTAATATAAAATCCATGGGACTCTCCGGCTTGAAAAATTAAATTAACCGGATAATTAGTGAAAATCGTTGAGCCGGGTGGACCTGAATGGAATGGCAAAGTAGCAGTAACAACTGCACTCCATGCACCTGAATTGGTTGCAACAGTAGTAGATGTGGTGGCTGTGGTCGTTTCATATATTGTGAAACCACAATTTGTTGTTGTAAATAAACCATTCCTTGTTACCATCTCTACCGGAATGGAAAGAATTTTTATTGCCTGATTAGATACATTGGCAATATCGAAATAGTAGCCTGAATTATCTACTGTCAGATACTGATTTGTACCAAAACCTCCTAAATTTGATGAAGAAGGAAATAATGCCGGAGACATGGTAATATTCGATATCGCACTTCCACTACAGATAGTTTGAGAAGCAGGGGTCAGCGTGTTTATATAGAAATTGAAGGCAAATCCTCTTAAACTACCAAAGCCCAAACTATGCTCATTTGAGCCAACACCATTAGTAGTCAATGTCATTTCTAAATTATTGTAATCATTTACAATAAAGGATCCATTGCCCTTATATACTGCACCAAAAGGCTCGTTTAAATCAGTATAGTTTCCTGACATTGATATCGAAGTACTAACGTATCCTACGGTATCTATCTTTTCAAAAACTTGATATGTCCAATGATAAAGGTATCCATCATCGGGATTAAACGCAATGATTTGTCCAGCAAGACCATTGGTTAATGTTGCTACCGATGTTGCACTTGCATTTGAAGGGTTGATTTTATAAAGCGAATGTCCGGCATCAGTACCTGTTACCCCAAACAATCTTCCGTTCGGTGCAAAAGTGATGCTCGAGAGACCACCTGGTGGGGCTCCAATATCTGTACATACTCCGGTAGATGGTACCACAGTTACTAATCTTCTGCCAGAACCCGTTACTAAAATAGCATAGTACTTTCCGTTTTGAGGATTATAGGTTAATCCTAAGCCCCAATTGATAGTATAACTCGTTGATGTTAATGTAACAGAATTGGTTTGTGACCAGGTAACTGTATCATAAGAATAAAGAGTAGGACCGTTACGCGATACTGCGTATAAATCTGCGCCTTGTACATGCAGCCCATACAAGGAAAGGAATAGGGCAATCATCAGCATTTTACCACCAAGTGCTGGGAAGGATTTAACGATTTTTGTAATTCTTTTCATACTTTTAATTTTATATAATTTTTGTTTATTATTTATCAAATTCTAATCTCGGCAAAGCCCCGTATTGTTCAGGCTGCAAAGAACGGAATTATTAATCTCTAAACCTAACCTTTCCCTATCATTTAACATTAAAGTCATCAAAAAAAATCCCCTCGCTTTCGCGAGAGGACCTTAAACTTTAAACCTTAAACTATCTTGTGTAATTTTATCTCGAGGCGCACTAATTTATCGGCTTCGAGACCGATGTTGGATTGGACATCGGGAGTGTAGCCGGGGAAGGTGGAAGTCAAAATATAATTGCCATTCGCCACATCTTTTACCCGCAAATTGCCGGTTTTGGTGCTGTATTTTATGATTGGCGGTGGCTCGGCTCCGGCAAGCGATCCGTGAACATGTACGAGATGTACTCCGGTCGCGAAATCGGTGTAAATGACAATCATTCGAAGGTGGCGAACGCCTGTCCCACTGCCGACTTTCGTTACCCGATCCCACTCGTCTGCCAATGTCGGTAAATACGAATGTACCAGCTTGCCGATGTTGTCCCGAGGCACATCTATTTCATCTAAAAGAGGTCCGATGAGGTCCGTTCCGGTGGCTTTTTTTACTTCGATGGCTTGCTTTGGTTTATTTTTTTCATTGGTGAATTCGGTGATGGCGCCTTCCATTTCGAGGATATTTGCATTTATGAGATTGGTCAAAATTCCGATGTTGTCTTTCATTAATTTTTTCATAGCGGTAGATCGGGTGATGGCGGTTTGGTCATCGGTTTCAGTAATATAAGTTACCGGGTGGCTCAATCCGAGTTCGAGGGACAGGTTGCCCAACTGATGCGCCTTCACGCTCCCGCGGAGGGCATATTTAATGATGGCATCGCCCATCGTTTTTTTATCCACCTTTTTATCGGCAGCTATCGCCACAATTTCGACACCCTGTTTTTCGAGGGCATTCGCCAATGCCAGCATTTCGGCATCGAAATTGGTTTTTTCGGCGGCATATTCTTCCAATGCGATTAATGCCCCATTATGGTCAATGCAAAATTGCTTGGCGCGTTGGTCGGCGGCGTAGCGGAGTTGTTGTTCGTCAGTCATGATTAATAGTATTTAATGGTTATAAATTTATATTTAATGGAATTATTTACACTAAGATTGGGAATGTGTACAACATTAGTCAAAATATGCACAGCAATACCCGAAATAAACCTACGAGAGGCAATAATAGATACACGAAAAGCTATAATAGATACACGAAAAGCTATAATAGATACACGAAAAGCAATAATAGATACCCGAGAAGCAATAATAGATACAAAAAAACAAAAATAGATACCCGAGAAGCAATAATAGACACCTGAAAAGCAAAAATAGATACACGAGTATCAAAAATAGACACACGAGAGGCTAAAATAGTCGCAAGACCGTTTATTGTATTCATTTTATATGAGCATTTCTTGTTTTATCCCCAAAAAAAATGTCCCGATGAGTTCAAAAACACCATCGGGACATCTCCTTTTTTAGTATGGAGAAGTGTTATTCCGTATCGTCAGTATCTTCCACTTCGTTAGCAGCATCATTAGCCGCTGCGCCACTTTCCTTTTTCGATGCGCCAGACCCTCTCTTTCTACGAGAAGTTTTCGCACCTTTTTTCTTGCTTTCAGATACATAGGTTTCGTTATAATCCACCAATTCGATCATCGCCATCGAAGCATTATCGCCCAATCGCTGACCTTTTTTCAGGATACGGGTATAGCCCCCCGGACGGTCCATAATCTTCACCGAAATTTCCTTGAATAATTCCGTAACGGCAAATTTATTTTGCAGTTCGCTGAACACCATTCTGCGGTTATGCGTATCGTCCGTCTTCGATTTCGTAATTAATGGCTCCACATACTTCCTCAAAGCCTTCGCCTTCGCCAAGGTCGTCGTAATCCTTTTATGCAGAATCAACGATGCCGCCATATTCGATAGCATCGCACTCCTGTGAGGAGCCGTTCTGCTTAAATGATTAAATTTCTTTCCGTGTCTCATTGTCTTCTTTTATTTAATAGTCTTTTATTTTAATTTTTTACTGGAGGAATCGTTCTTGAATTTCAAACCCTTGGAGACCAATAGTTCCTCCAATTCGGTCATTGATTTCTTTCCAAAACTTCTGAACTTCAACAAATCGTTCTTAGAGAAAGAAACCAAATCGGCAAGCGTTTCTACATCAGCCGCCTTCAACACATTTTGTGCCCTCACAGACAAATCCATGTCAGCCAATTTCATTCTCAACAAGCCTTTGGTTGTAGAACTGCCCTCTTCCGAATCATCACTCGAAGCCTTTTTAGGGAGTTCAAAAGCAATATTTTCATCAGAAAACAGGATGAAATGTTTGATCAAGATTTCGGCAGCATCCTTCAAGGCATCCCTTGGCGAGATAGAACCATCAGTGGTAATATCCAACAACAATTTTTCGTAATCCGTCTTTTGCGCAACCCTGTAATTCTCCACCGTGAATTTCACATTCCGAATAGGAGTATAAATTGAATCCACAGGAATCAACCCGATGACCGGAGTCTTAGGTTTATTTTCTTCCGCAGGCACATATCCACGACCTTTTTCTATGGTAATGGTCATTTTTAATTTCACCTTTTGCTCCATGTGGCAAATCACTAAATCGTGATTCAGGACTTCAAAATTCCCCAGATGTCCGCCAATATCGCCAGCCGTAAACTTATCTTTACCCGAAATTACGAAAGAAATCTCTTCAGATTCACCCTCCAATTGTTTTTTAAATCTGACTTGTTTTAAATTTAAAACTATTTCAGTCACATCCTCCACTACCCCCTCGATGGTAGAAAATTCATGATCAATACCTTCGATTTTTAAAGTAGTAATAGCATAACCGTCTAATGAAGAAAGTAAAATTCTTCTAAGTGCATTGCCAATTGTAATTCCGTATCCTGGCTCTAAGGGTCTAAATTCAAACTGACCAAATGTGTCATTCGCTGAATTCATAATCACCTTATCCGGTTTTTGAAAATTTAATATCGCCATCTTCTTAATTTATTATTTATTTTTATTTACTTATTTAGGGTTCTTCGAAAGTTTGTTTTGACTATAAAAGAAACTCAATTATTTAGAATACAACTCCACAATCAACTGCTCTTTAATATTTTCAGGAATCTGATCTCTGCTTGGCAAAGAAACAAATTTACCACTCATTGTCTGGTTATCCCATTCTATCCAAGGATATTTATGACTTCTGCCAAACAAAGAATTAGTGATTGTTTCAAGAGATTTTGAACGCTCTCTTACCCCAATAATATCTCCTTCTTTCACAGTGTAAGAAGCAATATTTACTACCTTTCCGTTAACAATAATATGACGATGAGAAACCAATTGGCGAGCACCATCGCGGGTGGGAGCAATCCCCATTCTGAAAACCACATTATCCAATCGCGCTTCGATCAACTGCAATAAATTTTCACCGGTAATTCCGGATTTCCTCGAAGCCTTATGAAATAGATTCGCGAATTGCTTTTCTAAAATACCATAAGTATATTTCACCTTTTGCTTCTCCATCAACTGAACAGAGTATTCCGATTGTTTACCCTTTCTTTTGGTTGGTCCGTGTTGTCCAGGAGGATATTTTTTCTTCTCTAAATATTTATCGGGACCATAAATTGGTTCCCTGAATTTCCTTGCAATTCTCGACTTTGGTCCTATGTATCTTGCCATTTATTTGATATATTATTTTTTTGTTTACTATTTATAATTCGGAATAATTTAAACCCTTCTTCTTTTTGGAGGGCGACATCCGTTGTGAGGAATTGGGGTTATATCAATAATTTCCATTACCTCAATACCTGCACTATGAATAGTCCTGATAGCAGAATCTCTTCCTGCACCAGGTCCTTTCACATAAACTTTCACCCTGCGAAGACCTAAGTCATGTGCGGTTTTTGAACATTCAGTTGCAGCCATTTGAGCGGCATAAGGTGTGTTCTTTTTCGATCCTTTAAATCCCATTTTACCAGCAGATGCCCAAGAAATTACTTGTCCTGACATATTTGTAAGAGAGATAATGATGTTATTAAAAGTCGCATTGATATGAGCTTCTCCGATTGCATCAATCTTAACATTTCTTTTCTTAGGCTTAGCTGCTGCGCCTGTTTTTTGTTGTGCCATTTATTTTATAATTTTTTTATTAGTTATTATTTAGTTGCCACTTTCTTATTTGCAACCGTCTTCCTTCTGCCTTTACGGGTACGGCAGTTATTTTTTGTCTTTTGTCCTCGAACAGGTAACCCCTGACGATGACGGACTCCACGGTAGCATCCGATATCAATTAAACGCTTGATGTTTAACTGTACTTCTGAACGCAAAGCACCTTCCACCTTAATATTATCGTTGATGATAGTACGAATCTTCGTCAATTCATCATCATTCCATTCTTCTACTTTTTTATTTACATCAACGCCTGCTTCGTTTAAAATCCTTCTTGCTGTGCTGCGGGCAATGCCGTAAATATAGGTCAACCCTATTTCACCTCGCTTGTTCCTTGGTAAATCTACTCCTGAAATTCTAGCCATATTTTATTTATATTATTTATTAAAATTAATCTTATCCCTGACGTTGTTTAAATCTTGGATTCTTCTTGTTGATAACATACAACCTACCCTTGCGGCGCACGATTTTACAATCTACGCTTCGCTTTTTTATTGCTGGTTTTACTTTCATAATTATTTATATCTAAATGTAATTCTTCCTTTTGTCAAATCGTAGGGTGATATATCCACTTTCACTTTATCCCCTGGTAATATTTTTATATAATGCATCCTCATTTTTCCTGAAATATGTGCTATTATTTCGTGTCCATTTTCTAATTCTACTCTAAACATCGCATTCGATAGGGCTTCCACAATTGTTCCGTCTTGTTCAATAGATGACTGTTTTGGCATTCGTTAATAAGCATAATTACTTTGTAATACCTCCTCAATATACTCAAAAGTCGTCAAAACATCTGCCTGATTCCTCCCAATCGCCACGGTATGTTCAAAATGTGCCGATGGCATCCCGTCTTTGGTGGATATAGTCCAGCCGTCGCTTTCGGTGAATACCTCTTTTGTCCCGATATTAATCATTGGTTCGATGGCGATCGTCATACCTTCTTTCAGTTGCATTCCTGAACCTTTTCTTCCATAATTCGGAACATCTGGTTTTTCATGCAAATCCCTGCCTACGCCGTGTCCGATTAATTCTCTGACTACGCCATATCCGTTTTTTATTGCATAGGTTTGGATGGCATCGCCGATATCACCTGTTCTCATTCCGGATATTGCTTTTTCAACTCCTAAATCCAGACATTCTTTGGTGATATAAATCAATTTCAACTTCGCGGCATCGTCGCCCATGTAAAAAGTATAGGCTGAATCGCCATGAAATCCATTCAAAAATACGCCGCAATCCACCGAAACCATATCTTCTTCTTCGACCATCCGATTACTTGGCAAGCCATGAACCACTTGTTCATTAATCGAAATGCAAAGCGAACTGGGAAAATTCCGATACCCTTTGAAGGACGGCACCGCGCCGTGATCCCTAATAAATTCTTCTGCCAATTTATCCAAAGACAAGGTGGTAATCCCTGGCTTTACCGCTTTCGCAATTTCCGCCAATGTCTTACTGACTAATAAGGAACTTTCCCTTATTAATTCAATCTCGTCTTTTGTCTTAAAATATAGCATCGTTAATTTTATTTTACAGTATCGTTATTGTTTGAACGGGTGACCAAGGACCATCAAATTCGCGATGAGCCTTGATGATGGAACGTTGCGATAGACTGATACTTTTTCCAGAATTACCAGTACCGGTTTTAAGGATAAATGCAGCACTCGAAAATTCTTTATGAGTAGTCCCTACTGCCTCTGGATCGGTCATTCTTGCTTCACCTGCTTGCAAAATTGCATTCGTAATAGTATAAGCAATTTCGACACCGTCAGAGCCTTCTTCGGTATTCAGAGCAGGACGGCGCGAAAGCACATTGGTACGGGTTTTTCCTTCAATTTCTCCTCCGCCTAATTGCTCATAAAGACCATACAATGTTTTCTTAATCGAAACCTCCACATGCGTCGCTGCATGATGACCGATTACGAAATGAAACAAAGTCGCCAAAGTCTGTGTAGCCAATGGACTTGCAGCCGCCCTGTCTAATAAAGGAGTAGAGAATGGATGAAAATCGTGAATGAAATTCTTCACCAAACGGTTAATATCAGTAGTATCCTGAAGCGGGTCTTCATGCTTCGTGAAAATGCCGGTAACAGGGTCAAGAAAATAAACCGTCTTGGTATTCCATGCTGCAACCTCTGTAGGAGTCCAGCCAAACAAAGTGCCCGTGGTAGGAGCTGGAGGAGTATTTATTTGCAAATTAATATTCGTAGCTCTAAGATAAGAGGCGAAAAGGTGCATATCGTAAGGTACTCTGCTCATTTTTAGTTAATATTACCTGATTTATAGTGTAAAATATCGCTAAATCCGCCTTTGGTTACCTTGGAATCCAATTTGGTAGCCTTGGAATCCAATTTGGTATCGTAGGAAACCAAAATGGTTTCGCGGGAATCCAAAATGGTTTCCTTGGAATCCAACTTGGTATCGTAGGAATCCAAAATGGTTTCCTTGGAATCCAAATTGGTATCGTAGGCTACAACATTGGTATCGTGGGATACAAGGCTCATTTTATTGGGGATATTTATTGCGGTGGTCATTTTTAATTATTTAAAAAGATCTGACCATTGCATAGTCACACGATTTGGTCCTGCACTGGTTATTGTTTCTATTTGAATTCCACTTTTTGCCATGTAAACATTAATCTCAATATCTGCTTTTCCTATAATATCATCCAGATCAACGGTCTTATCATTCGGATCTGTTTTCATTCCAGCAATCATTTCAGTACAAAGTGCAGTAAAAAAGGCAATGAAATTATCCCTACTAATAACCCCTTGTGCAGGTGCTTCGCCATAAGCCTTAATCTGAATAGATTTACCACCACTTGTAAGTAATGTGAAATCGGTTGCAGTCATTTTACCATTAAATATTTTTACAATGTCCTTCAATAACTTCTCCGAAACATTTTGTGCATTCGTTGATAAAACACAACTGCTAAGGAAGATTGCAATTAGAAATATTGTTTTTTTCATTTTATCTATTTTTTGTTTAAGATATTCCTTATTGCGATACCTGCGCTCCCGAGCCGCTGATGGAACTACGTCCTTTGATTCTTCCTGATTTCATCAACCCGTCGTAATGACGCATTAATAAATGACTTTCGATTTGTTGCAAGGTATCTAAAACGACGCCTACCAAGATTAGCAGCGACGTGCCGCCATAAAAATGGGCGAAGTTGGTGTTTACTCCAAAAATAATGGCAAAAGTCGGCATAATGGCGACTAATGCCAAGAATAAGGAACCTGGTAGCGTAATGCGTGACATCACTTCGTCAATAAAATCCGCTGTATTCCGCCCTGGTTTTACGCCTGGAATGAAGCCGTTATTCCGTTTCATATCCTCCGCCATTTGTTTTGGATTCACTGAAATGGCTGTATAAAAATAGGTGAAAACGACGATTAATAACGCGAAAGTGAAGTTATAAGTGAATGATGTAAAATTCGTAAATGCCGATCCGAACCCGCGCATCGCCGCTGATTCTGGGAAGAATTGGGCGATTGTTGCAGGGATAAACATGATCGCTTGCGCAAAGATAATAGGCATTACTCCGGCAGCATTTACCTTTAGTGGGATGTATTGTCTTTGCCCGCCGTACTGCTTGTTTCCTACGATTTTTTTGGCATATTGAACGGGTATTTTGCGTGATCCCTGGACTAATAAAATAACCATCACGATAACGAATGCCAAGGCGATTAATTCGATTAATAATACCACCAAGCCTCCTTGTGTCGCACCCAATCGTGACCTTACTTCATCGCCCAAAGATGCTGGCAGACGGGCAATAATTCCAATCATAATGATCATTGAAATACCATTGCCGATGCCTTTGTCCGTAATCTTTTCACCTAACCACATCACGAAAACCGTTCCGGCTACCATGATGATTATTGATGTTGTCCAAAATTCAAATGCATTAGGATTAATAATTGCCTCGCCGGCAGTAGCTTTAAGGTTCACCAAATAACCCGGAGCCTGACCCGCACAAATCAACACGGTTAAATATCTTGTAATTTGATTAATTTTCTTTCTGCCGCTTTCGCCTTCCTTCTGTAATTTCTGGAAGAACGGAACAGCTATTCCCAACAACTGAACAATGATAGACGCCGAGATATAAGGCATAATCCCAAGCGCAAAAATAGATGCGTGAGAGAATGCACCACCGGCAAACATGTCTAACAATCCGAGGATTCCTCCGGAGGACTGGGTATGCAATGAAGCCAGACGGTTCGGGTCAATCCCTGGCAACACGATGTGTGCCCCGAGGCGATAAATTAATAAAAATCCTAAAGTATTCAGGATACGAATCCTCAAATCCTCTATCCTGAAAATATTACGAATTGTGCTTATTAAATTCTTCATACTTTATATTATTTCTGCAACTCCTCCTTGAGCTTCGATTGCTGATTTTGCTGTTTCGGAGAACGCATTTGCTTTAATCTGAATTTTCTTTGTTATTTCACCTCTTCCCAAAATTTTGATTCTGTCATTCTTGGAAGCCAAGCCATTGCTGATTAGGATTGCTTTATCAATCATCTCCAATCCTTTTTCTTCGGCTAATTTTGAGATGGTATCTAAGTTTATTCCGTGGAATTCTTTTCTGTTAATATTCTTGAAACCAACCTTTGGCAACCTTCTTTGTAATGGCATCTGACCACCTTCAAAGCCAGGCTTTGAGGAATAACCGGATCTTGATTGAGCACCTTTATGCCCACGTGTGGAAGTTCCACCTCTTCCAGAGCCAGTTCCACGTCCTATCCTTTTTCTATTTTTTGTTGAACCTTCTGCAGGTTTTAGTGTACTTAAATTCATCTTCTTTTCAATTAATAGATTAACCGTTAAAAACTTTATCCAATTTCACGCCTCTGTGTTGAGCTACAGTGATTGCATCTCTCAAATGCACCAGCGCATCAATCGTAGCTTTCACTACATTATGAGGGTTTGAGGAACCTTTTGATTTCGCCAAAACATCAGTAATACCAACGCTTTCCAATACAGCGCGCATAGCACCACCGGCTATAACACCTGTTCCAGGAGCGGCAGGTTTAAGAAATACATAAGCACCTCCGTATTTGCCATATTGCTCATGCGGAATCGTTCCTTTCAGAATTGGAACACGAACCAAATTCTTCTTGGCATCATCAATTCCTTTCATCACGGCATCGGTGATTTCTTTTGCTTTGCCCAATCCATGACCGACAACGCCTTGCTCATCTCCAACAACGATTATCGCTGAAAAACTGAAGGTACGTCCTCCTTTGGTTACTTTCACAACCCGCTGAACTGCTACAAGCTTATCTTTTAATTCGATCTCGCTCGTCTTTACTCTTTTTATATTTAATGTTGACATATCTTATAATTAAAATTTTAATCCACCTTCTCGCGCACCTTCGGCTAATGATTTCACCCGACCATGATATAAATATCCGCCTCTGTCAAATACAACGGCAGTTATTCCTGCCTGAATTGCTTTATTTGCAACAGCCATTCCTACCATTTTTGCTAATTCTACTTTAGGAGCTTTCTTTCCAGCAATTTCGGATTCTGCTGAATTTGCAGATACCAGCGTCGTTCCTGAATTATCATCAATCAATTGAGCATATATCTGTTTATTGCTCCTGAATACCGATAATCTCGGTCTTTCATTCGTCCCAGAAACCGTTTTTCTAATACGCTTCTGGATACCTTTTCTTCTTATCTCTTTCTTTAACATTGTTAATTATTTTTTAGCCGCTGACTTGCCAGCTTTTCTTCTTAATATTTCACCAGTAAATTTAATTCCCTTTCCTTTATAAGGCTCTGGTGGGCGCAATGAACGAATCTTTGCAGCAACCTGACCCAACAATTGCTTGTCGTGGCTTTCCAAAATGATAGTAGGATTTTTTCCTCTTTCGGCTTGGGTGGTAACGGTAATTTCTTTCGGCAAATCAAAAACAACATGGTGAGAATATCCCAAAACCATATCCAATAATTGCCCCTGATTCGTAGCCCTGAAACCCACACCGGATAATTCCTGCTGAACCTTATATCCTACTGAAACTCCATGAATCATATTTGCAATCAATGATCTATAAAGACCATGCATTGCGCGTTCTCTTTTATTATCCGTAGCGCGGCTCACCTGTATCGAGCTGCCATCTATCACCACAGAAATAGACGGGTCTATCGCCTGGGTCAGCGTTCCTTTTTTGCCTTTTACCGACACCACGTTATCGCTCATTTTCACTTCCACTCCCGCTGGGATAGTTATCGGCATTTTTCCAATTCTTGACATGATATTTTTATTTAATAATATTTAAGAAATATAACAAAGCACCTCGCCTCCTACCTTTAAATTCTTTGCCTCCTTGTCGGTCATCACCCCTTTAGAAGTTGACAAAATTGCTATTCCTAAGCCATTCAAAACCCGGGGTAAATTATCAGCATCAACGAATTTTCTCAATCCCGGAGTACTTACTCTTCTCAAAGTCCGGATAGCAGGAATCTTGGAAATTGGATTATATTTTAACGCAATTTTAATATTACCTTGTTTGTTTTCCGTTTCCTCGAATTTATAATTCAAGATATATCCTTTTTCAAAAAGGATTTTTGTCATTTCTTTCTTTAGATTTGATGCAGGCACTTCAACGATTCGATGATTCGCCTTGATGGCATTACGCACCCTTGTCAAATAATCAGCTATAGGATCAGTCATTTTTTATTTAATTAGAATTTATTAATCTTATTTATTTTTACCAAGAAGCCTTTGTAATCCCTGGAATCTTGCCTTCTAATGCCATTTTGCGGAATAAATTTCTGGAGATACCGAATTGTCTCATGTATCCTTTTGGTCTTCCGGTCAACTGGCAACGGTTGTGCATTCTTACTTTTGATGAGCTTCGTGGTAACAAATCAAGCGCAGCATAGTCACCAGCTTTCTTCAATTCAGCTCTTTTGGTTGCATACTTTGCAACCATTTTTTTCTTTTTTACTTCTCTTGCTTTTACAGATTCTTTTGCCATTATATTATAGGTGTATTTATTTCTTAAATGGTAATCCAAATTCTTTTAATAATTCCATCGCCTCTTCATCATTTGATGCGGTGGTAACAAAGGTAATATCCATTCCTGTAACCTTGCCGATTTTATCAATATCTATTTCTGGGAAAATAATTTGCTCTGTAATTCCTAAAGTGTAGTTTCCACGACCATCAAAACCTTTGTCATTAATTCCTTTAAAATCACGAATACGAGGCAGAGCTACAGAAACCAATCTGTCTAAAAATTCATACATCATATTATCCCTCAAAGTAACTTTCGCGCCGATAGGGACACCAGAGCGAAGTTTGAAATTAGAAATATCTTTCTTAGAAACTGTAGCAATCGGTTTTTGTCCGGTGATTAATTTCATTTCACTCAAAGCCGCTTCCAATATTTTTTTATCTGCTACAGCTGCACCAACGCCTTGATTCACGGCAATCTTCGTCAACTTAGGGACTTGCATTGGGCTTTTGTAGCCAAACTTCTTTTGTAAGTTAGGAGTGATTTCTTCCTTATATTTCGTTTTTAATCTTGGGGTATATGCCATTGCCTTATTTGTTATTTAATTATATCACCTGTTTTTTTGGAAAATCGTGTCAACTTTCCTTTCTCTTCGCGCCTTCCGATACGGGTCGGGTTACCTTTTCCATCCACTACCATTAAATTTGAAAGGTTCACGGCTGCTTCCATTTTCACTAATCCGCCTTTTTCATCTTTTTGATTTGGCTTCATGGATTTGGTTACGATATTCACTCCTTCTACTAATGCCTTCCCTTTATTTACAAGCACTTCAAGTACTCTGCCCTTCGATCCTTTGCTGTTTCCGGCGAGGACATAAACCATGTCGCCTTTGCGGATGTGGAGCTTCGGAACTTTGTTTAATTTTCTATTCATTTTTTGTTACTTTTTTGACCCTTCTAAATTTTTTTGGGACGGCAAAGATAAATTTAATTTCTGTAATGGCAATGCGATTGTGAAAGATTTATTCAGAATTTCTTCCAAAAAACGTGTTTCTGTTGTTCCGAAGTCTTCATAACTTACTGAACTACATGTAGTAATTCTGATTAAAAAAAACTTTACAAAAATCATACAATTTTCAATATTTTTTTTCATCGTGCCCGTTTTTGGTCGTTTTTTGGGGTAGAATCGGGGAAATTTCGGGTTTTCAGTTCGGACAAAAGTCTTGTTTTTCGCATCAAATTATGGTTGTTTTTATCTCAAAAAAAGACCATCATTGCGGATGGTCTTTTTAAGAATTTTTATTGTTCGTTTTGTTTAGCTTTGTCCATTAATTTTTCTTCCGCCGAAGGGTGCTGATTCGGGTCCGGGTCCTGCGCCGTTGTGGGCTGTTAATTTAAAGAATAAATCAAAGCCCCAGTATTCGGCGGGGACATGAAAGGAAACGCTGGTGCTTGAAAATTCTGAAACATTGCCTGGAAAAAGAATCAAAACATAGCCGGAATCTAGGGATGGGTTGCCTTTGGTCATCCTCAAGGTGAAGGATTCGCCACCGGTTGGGCGGTCAAAAATTACATGGCAATCGCCGAGAAAATCGCCATTGCTCATCGCTCCGTGCAATACAACTTCGGGGATGGTTGTATCGGGCACCAGAATCATGGTTTTCTTATAACCGTTTGCCTCCCAAATAGCGTAGCTCCCTTCTACTTCGGGGGGGGTGTTCTTGCTCCATTACGGCAGCCGAATTGTTAATACTTTTTACTACGTCTTTGTTTTGTTTATGCAAATCTGTTTTTGCATTGTGGGCGGCTTCAATGCTGTCGTGATCCAGCGTGATTGCTGCCTTCACCAACAGGAATTTTGTATTCACCAGAACGCCTTGTGCAACAAGATTCGCATTGCCGGTAACAGCCAGCTTTCCTTTGATAAATTCAGCATTGTCGCGATTCGTTTGAGGGTTGTCATGAATCGTTGCTTTCACGATGTGCCCTATTAAATGTGTACTCATAA
Source organism: uncultured Bacteroidota bacterium (assembly GCA_903844645.1). Lineage (GTDB taxonomy): Bacteria > Bacteroidota > Bacteroidia > AKYH767-A > JABDAW01 > JABDAW01. Next base: position 31,195 of record CAIMUP010000001.1, on the reverse strand, counting down.
GATATAAATTATTTGGTTAATATTGTTTAATTTCGGTTATATAATTACGGTATTGGGGGATGGGAATTCTGTAATCGGAAAATACAAGTCATTTGTTACTCCCAACAATTGATTTTCCCGGTCGGGAAAGGAACTTACCGATCTGACAAGTGAAATTCCGGCTCGGGAAAGTGGTTTTACCAATCGGGAAAGTAACTTTCCTGATCGGTCAAGCGACTTTCCGGCTCGGGAAAATGGCTGACCAGGCTGGTAAGCAGCTTTCCGGCTCGGGAAAATAGTTTTCCCGATCGGGAAAGTCATTTGTTGGGAGTAACAAATGGTTTGTTGCTCCCAACAAGTTGCTCGTATTTCCGAAAAACTCATTCCGCGACCCGAAAATTCTGGAAAAGGAGAGCTACTAATATAAGGAGTGAAGGCCAAGCCGTGCATCTCCCAAAATAAATCCCGAGAACCGGGCATGATGCTGGAAGGCTACCAGCTTTTTTGAGAGAGATACTATTGGATACGGGGCTTAACATTTCGTCTTTTTTTAATTTTATCAGGGCGCAAAGATATGAAAGGAATCGGTAATCTTGATTTTATTATTTATTAACGACAAATTTCTGGTTGATAATAACAATTCTACAATCCGTATTGGCTTAGCAAATAAACCAAAGCCGCCATGGAAGCCGCACCGAGTTTCAGCTCGCGTTCATTGACATTATCAATGTTGTCGGTCGCCGCATGATGAATGTAAAAGTATCGCTGCGAATCGGGCATCAATTCCATTTGTGGCACTCCCATTTCTTTGAGAGGGCTAATGTCGGAGCCGCCGCCAGTGGTATCAAATTCCGTCAAACCATAAGGAATAAGTAGGGGTTTCCAGGTTACTATTTTAGCAAACTGTTCATGCGATACATCAAACCCAAACCCACGCGGGACGAAGCCTCCACGGTCGGATTCGATGGCTGCAATATGTTTTTCGTTGTTCTTCTTGGCGAGTTCGGCATACTTCTGTCCACCCTTCAAACCGTTCTCTTCATTCATAAATAATACCCCCCGAATAGTGCGCTTAGGCTTAATACCCAATTCCTTAAAGAGTCGCAGCACCTCTATCGTTTGAACAATACCTGCACCGTCATCATGCGCACCCTTGCCCGTTTCCCAGCTATCGAGATGCCCACCGAAGACGATGATTTCTTCGGGATGTTCCGTGCCTTTTATCTCACCCACCACGTTGTATGATTTTTCATCGGGAAGCATCTTGCATCCCATCGTAAAATGGAATTTGAGATGCTTGTCGCCTTTCAAACATTCACTCAAATGATTTGCGTCATTGGTACTTATGGCGCAAGCAGGAATCTTGGGAATGGTATCAACATATTTCCGCATGGCACCGGTATGAGGATAGTCGTTATTGGTATTCGACATCGAGCGAACAATCACTGCAACTGCACCATATTTAGCAGCAGCATTAGCACCACCGCCACGCTGATCAACGGCACCACCATACGCCTCGAAAGTATTTATCTTCGTAACATCCATCGGACGGTTATAGAAAATTATTTTACCCATAATAATACCCTTGCCGAGATGGGCTACTTCATCCAAACTATGCACCTCAACAACCTCTGCCGTGATGCCTGTATCAGGTGTTCCGACAGACCCTCCAAGGGCACAGATATTTACCTTTTCACCTCTTCTAGAATTACCCACAGCACGGAATATTTCCCCCACTTCCTTCTCGCCTCTTACCCAATGCGGCACCATACATTCCTGCAACCACACCGAATCGGGATGAAACTCATCCATCGTCTTCTTGCCCCAAGATACGGCAGCAGCAGCTTCGGGAGAACCAGCAAGCCGTCCACCAATTTTAGTTGTAAGATAGGTTAAATCATCGAAGCATTTACCGTTCTTCAAAGCTTGATCGAATAGGCTTTTGATAGTGGCGCTATCGGATTGTGCATTGAGATGAATGCTGATGATTGGTAAGAGAATTACAAAAAGGATTTTAGAATAATTGTTCATAATATTATTGAGTTTATTAGTTTAAGAAAGTGCTTGTTCGAGATCTGCGATAATGTCATCAATATGTTCTAAGCCTATTGATAACCGTAATAAGTTTTGAGGTGTTGTAGTGTGCGGTCCTTCGATAGACGCTCTATGCTCTATCAAACTTTCTACTCCTCCAAGGCTGGTGGCGCGAGTGAATAGCTTTACTTTAGAAGCTACTTCAAATGCCCTCGCAGCATCCCCTTTTATTTGGAAAGAAAGCATACCGCCGAATTGTTTCATTTGCTTGGAAGCTAAAGCATGATTCGGATGAGTGATCAATCCGGGATAGTGAACCTTTTCTACCGAGGAATGATTGGACAGAAACTCCGCCACAGCCATTGCATTAGCACAATGAACGTTCATCCTGATGGCTAATGTTCTTATTCCACGTAATGTCAGGAAACAATCGAAGGGAGCGGGAACTGCACCACCTACCTGTTGAATATCCCTTATGCGTTTAAAAAAATCATCATCATGTTTGGCGACAACAATCCCACCGATAACATCACTATGCCCATTGAGATATTTTGTCGTTGCATGGAAAACTAAATCGGCACCGAAGCTAAAGGGACTTTGAAGAATGGGAGTCGCAAATGTATTATCACAAGCCACAATTGCATGATGATTATGTGTAATATCACTGATTGCTTTGATGTCTGTAACCTTCATCATGGGATTAGAAGGGGTTTCTATCAAAACTAATTTTGTATTCGATTGAAAAGCATCTTCCAAAGCCTGCATATCCTGCATATTAACAAAGGTATGCTGGAGATTCCATTGAGCGAACATGCCGCGAAGCATATTTGCTATGCCATGATACATATCATCAGGAACGATAACATGGTCGCCTGCTGAAAGTGCCTGAAACAGTGCCATTGCTGCGGCAGAACCCGATGAAAACGCAGCCGCACAACTACCTCCTTCCAATTCCGCAACACATTGTTCTAAAGAAGCTCTGTTCGGATTATTGGTTCGGGAATATTTATACCCTTTCGGATAGCTTCCATCGGCATCGCGTTCAAAAGTCGTAGCAAGATTTATAGGACTGACAACAGCACCTGTACTTTCATCGGGATGGTTACCAGAATGGATGGCTATGGTTTCTATTTTCATGTTTTATTAAACTTAAAAGCCACGAATTACACGAATCAGATCTCAATTATTCGTGCAATTCGTGGCTTTTCAACCTTATGGGGTTAAAGTTTGGCTCTTAAACCGACTAAGAATTCGCGAACGGCACGTAGCGTTAGGATTACTTGTTCGTTATTGACAGGGTCGTTTCTCATCTCCTTCAACTTTGCCTGAACACCTGGAATGGTGTACCCTTTTTCTTTTCTCAAATGATAAATCAATTTGAAATGTTCGATGTCTTCTTTGTTGTATTTCCGATCGCCGCGGGTATTGATTCTGCGGGGTCTTAATATCTCAAATTGCCGTTCCCAGAGCCGGATAAGCGAAGCGGTTACCTCAAACATTTCGGCTACTTCGGTGATGTTCCAAAACAATTTATTAATCTTGTATTCGTCAAAATACTCTTCTTCTTTTTCCATTATTATATTTTTTAATGAGCGGCAAAGATAAATATTATTTGGAAATTGAAACAAAAAAGCGACTCGCCGTGTACCGCTTTTTTTAAGATACAAACCTTACGGGTAATCGCGAAGGGGCGATTGCCTGTCAGGATTGAGGTCGTTACCTTTCAGGTTGTTTACCCAAAGATGCGACGTATCTTTGCAGAGATACGACGTATCTTTGCAGAGATGCGACATATCATTGCAAAGATACGACGTATCTCTGCAAAGACAGGACATATCTCTTCAAAGACAGGACGTATCTCTGCAAAGACAGGACATATCTCTTCAAAGACAGGACGTATCATTGAAAAGACAGGACGTATCATTGAAAAGATACGACGTATCTCTTCAAAGATGCGACGCATCATTGCAGAGATACGTCGCATCTCTGCTATAATTTTGAAAAATATAGCTATAATTTTCAAAATCTCAGAAGTTCTACTCCCTGTTTTAAGGTGGTAAACCGCCTGACCGTTTTGCAAGCATCTGACAGGCAATCGCCCCTTCGCGCTTTCCTTTAAGGATGCTTGCCCCTAAAAATAAACTGCAAAGATTTATTTAACAAACCAGGAAAGTATTGTGAAGGGTTTTGCGGATTAAATTACTACTATTTCCCTTCCCGTCGTTTTGTTTCTTTGCCTCGATATGATTGCTGTAAAAGACTTGCCTAAAATGGCGAAAAAGAAGGAGGCAGAGACCCAAAAACTCTTTATTAAATTAAAGAAAAACCGCCCTGCCGACTTAGATAATACGGTGCATGAAATACATGATGCGGTCTTTGCCGAAACCGATTGTACAACCTGCGCGAACTGTTGTAAAACCACCAGCCCCATCTTCAAGATGAGGGACATAGAACGTATTGCGAAGCATTATAAGATGAAAACAAACGATTTCATTACCCAATATCTCCATCTCGATGCAGACCACGATTATGTGTTGCATACTGCCCCTTGTTCATTTCTGGAAGAGGATAATTTATGTAGGATTTATGATATTCGTCCTGATGCCTGCCGAGAATATCCGCATACCGACCGGAAAAAGTTCTATCAATTGCTCGATTTGACCTTGGAAAATACTTTTATTTGTCCGGCGGCTTACGAAATTACAGAGAAATTAAAAGCTGTATATATTAAGGGGCAAAAAATGGATTAAATACCGAGCCTTATAATTCCGCATACCGGAAGTTTTGCTAAGTTTGCGCCCTTGCATACACAGAAATAGGAGATAATAAACAACAAAATAAGAAGAAGATTATGGACTTTGAAATAAACGAGAATCAAAAAATGATAGCCGCTACCATAAAAGACTTTGGAGAGAAGCATATCAAGCCGAAAATGATGGAATGGGACGAAGATCAGACCTTCCCCCTCGAAGTTTTCAAACAACTCGGGACATTAGGATTGATGGGCGTGCTGGTTCCTGTTGAATATGGCGGCGCGGGATTATCTTACACCGAATATGTTACCGCCATCGTAGAACTTTCAAAGATAGACGGCTCCATTGGGTTATCAATGGCGGCACATAACAGCCTGTGCACGGGGCATATATTAGCTTTCGGAAACGAAATACAGAAGCAGAAATACCTCCCTAAACTTGCCTCGGCAGAATGGATAGGAGCATGGGGATTAACAGAAGTAAATACCGGCAGCGATGCCGCAAACATGCTGACAACAGCCGTTCTCGAAGGCGATCATTACATAATTAATGGCAGCAAAAACTTTATTACGCATGGAATAAGCGGCGATGTGGCAGTAGTAATAGTGCGCACTGGAAAGATGGGCGATAACCGCGGCATGTCAACCTTTATTATTGAGAAAGGTACTAAAGGATTCTCTGGCGGACGTAAAGAAAATAAATTAGGGATGAGAGCCTCGGAAACGACAGAGTTGATTTTCGATAATTGCATCGTGCATAAAGACCAAATGATGGGAAACCCGGGTGATGGTTTCGCGCAGGCGATGAAAGTATTAGATGGCGGAAGGATTTCCATCGCGTCCCTCGGACTTGGCATCGCGAAGGGGGCTTATGAAGCCAGTATTAAATACAGCAAAGAAAGAAAACAATTCAACAAACCCATCTCCGAATTCCAAGCGATTGCATTTAAACTTAGCGATATGGCTACGCAGATAGAAGCTGCTGAATTGCTGACCTATCAAGCTGCGGATATGAAGAACAGAGGCATGAATATTAAAAAGGAATCGAGCATGGCGAAGTATTATACTTCCGAGGTGGCAGTAAGAGTTGCGACTGAAGCCATACAAATCTTCGGCGGATATGGATACACCAAAGATTTTCCGGTGGAGAAGTATTTCCGAGACAGTAAACTCTGTACCATAGGCGAAGGAACTTCAGAAATTCAGAAACTCGTTATATCACGAGAGATACTAAAATAAATTTCCCCGAAATAACATCCTTTATAAGATATTATAAAGCGAAAAAGAAAAAAAGATGCCTGTTCTTGGCATTGCTCACACTGATTTTTTCGGGATTAAGGCTATCGTAAAAGTAGTACCTTCATGAACTCGGCTGACGAACGATAAAGTCCCATCCATCAGGGCTGCATAATGCTTTACGATGTTTAATCCCAGACCTGTTCCTTGTATGCTGGAGGCGTTTTTGGCTCGAAAAAACTTGTCGAATAAATGTTTCTGATCCTCATCAGGTATTCCTATGCCAAAGTCTTGTACTGACAGGGTTATCAAGGCTTCGAGTATGGTAATTTCAACTATAATTTTTGTGCCTTCGTTTGAATATTTTATAGCGTTGGATAATAAATTTAAAAAGATGTTTCTTACCAACTTTCTGTCTAAATAAACTTCAGAAAAACCGTGATGATGCAACAAAATCTCTTGTCCATTTTTGCAAATTAACCGTACTTCTTCGAGCAATTCTTCTGCAAATTCTACGATGTTAAACACGCTCCGATCCACCGTTACTTTCCCTTGTTCCAGTTTGTCTAAAGACAGGAAATCGTCTAAAATAACTGTCATGTTTTTGATTGAATTTTTAATCCGCTCAACATGTTTCTGCGTCTTTTCGTTCTCTCCCAATTCGATGTAACTATTAATCAGCGAAACACTGGAAAGTACCGTGCTTAAAGGCGTTCGGAACTCGTGCGATGCCATCGAAACAAAGCGCGATTTAAGCTCTCCCAACTCCTTTTCGCGTTCCAGCGCTTCGGTTAATGCCAGCGTTCGTTCGGTTACTAATCGTTCCAGATTGGCATTCGTTTGCAACAGGCTTTCTTCGGCTTCTTTTCGCTTGGAAATATCGGTTATGAAAGCCACCGCGTACGGTTCTCCGGCAAACGTATAATATCCCAGACTTATCTCGACCGGAAACACGGTTGTATCTTTCTTTTTTCCATGCAAATCCAAGCCAATTCCCATCGCCCTCGCTTTCGGGTGGGCAAAGTAAGAATCTCGGTGACGAACATGCGCTGCTCCCAAAGAATCGGGCAATAAAACCTCCAGAGAATGCCCTGAAAGTTCGGCAGCATCATAGCCAAATAATGCCGCAGCACAAGGGTTTGCGAGGATGATAACTCCTTTTTTATTCACTACGATAATCCCTACGGAAGCATATTGAAACAGCACTCTAAAGCCTGCATCGCCCTCCAAAATGGAGCTGTTATTTTCAGTCATTCGCTCTGTTTTTCATCCTGCAAAGTAACGAAAATAAAAAAAGATGAAAGAACATGGATTATCCAATTCTTAATTTTTACCATGGCTTTCATCGCCTTCATCGGTACAAGCATCCTGACAGGCAATCGCCCCTTCGCGATTTCCTGTAAGGATGCATCCTTAAAAAAAAGATATAAATAGGAAAGGTAATTCGATGATGATAACAAACAACCTTACAGGAAATCGCGAAGGGGCGATTGCCTGTCATGATGTTTGAAGTGGGTTTGGACTGGGTCGTATGCTGCGCGAGTGGTAGGGGCTTGGTTGCCGCCTTTTGGTGGGGACTTTTCGTGGGGGAGGCGGGAACGGAACCCCCGAACAGCCCGACCGCTGCTGCCTTTTGGCAGGGGCTTTTGGTGGGGAGGCAGCAGGGAAAGCGCCATAAGGGTTTAAAGTTTTGGGTCGCCACAAACCTTTAAACCTTAAACGATTTTCATTTCAGGGATGTCGCCATCCACTATCAGCCTTCCTTTTGTAGATGCTATGATGTGCTCAACGCTTACTCCCGGCGCGCGTTCTATCAATCGGAAGCCATCCGGTGTAACATCTATTACGGCGAGTTCTGTTACGATTCTTTTCACACATTTTACGCCCGTGAGCGGTAATGAACACCTCGGCAAAAGCTTTGATTCACCTGCTTTATTGACGTGTTGCATCGCGACGATGATGTGCTTTGCCGAAGCTACTAAATCCATCGCGCCACCCATGCCTTTTATGAGCTTACACGGTATTTTCCAGTTCGCAATATCGCCTGTTTCGCTTACTTCCATCGCACCCAAGACGGTGAGATCTACATGCTCGCCACGGATCATCGCAAAGCTCATCGCGGAATCAAAAAACGAAGAGCCGGGAAGCGTTGTTACGGTCTGTTTACCTGCATTTATGCAATCGGGATTGACATCCTCATCGAAAGGAAAAGGACCCATGCCGAGGAGTCCATTCTCCGACTGCAGAATGACATCAATCCCCTTGGGAATATGGTTCGCCACGAGTGTGGGAATGCCTATCCCGAGGTTGACATAGTAACCATCTTTCAGTTCCTGTGCAATGCGCTTCGCGATGCCTGTTTTGTCTAACATATCTTTGTTATTTTAATGAAATTATCTTGATGAAATGGTGCGTTGTTCGATACGTTTTTCGTAATTTACACCTTGGAATATCCGCTGTATGAATATCCCTGGCGTATGTATGTCGTTTGGTTCCAATTCACCTGCTGGCACAAGGATTTCTACCTCTGCTATGGTCACTTTACCAGCCATCGCCATCATGGGATTGAAGTTCCTGGCTGTAGCTTTGTAAATTAAGTTGCCGAGTGTATCACCTTTCCACGCTTTCACGATCGCGAAGTCCGCGCGTAACCATGATTCGAGGAGATACATCTTACCATTGAATTCGCGCACTTCTTTTCCATCCTGAACTTCTGTACCATAGCCCGCAGGTGTGTAGAATGCAGGGATTCCTGCACCTCCCGCACGCAATCTCTCTGCTAAAGTTCCCTGCGGAATGAGATCTACTTCGAGTTCACCGCTAATCAATTGCCGTTCGAACTCTTCATTCTCCCCGACATAGGATGAAATCATCTTTTTGATCTGTTTCTTCTTCAAAAGCAAGCCTAACCCGAAGTCATCCACGCCTGCATTATTCGAGATGCAGGTAAGTCCTTTGATATTCGATTTAACCAATTCATTGATGCAGTTTTCAGGAATCCCACAAAGCCCGAAACCACCCAGCATCAGGGTCATATTGTCCTGAATACCTACTATCGCTTCTGCTGCATTAGCTATTACTTTGTTTATCATGATTATAGTTTTAAGTTTATATTATCTATCCACGTCGCTATTGAAATTATTGCTCTCGTTGGTATTACGATACTTGTTGCAATCTATTTCTACACTAAGTTTGTTTTCTGGTCGGTCAAAGTCTTTTTGCGAAACATGTAATGATTTATCGGCATACACTTTCTTCATGTAAAGTCCCCATATCGGCAGCGCAACAACAGCTCCCTGCCCATCAATCAGTGTGCGGAAATGCACACTTCTATCTTCGCATCCTACCCAACAACCAGAAACTAATTCAGGAGTAATACCCATAAACCATCCATCAGAATTATTCTGGGTAGTACCCGTCTTACCGGCAATAGGCATCGTTAGATTAAATGGTTTGTACCGAAGAGCAACCCCTGTACCATGCAGCGTAACTCCTTTCATTAAAGTCAGCATCAGGTAAGCAGTCTCTTCGCTGATAGCTTCCTTTCGTTTCGCAACGAAGTCTTGCAGTACCGTGCCGTTTTTATCTTCAATGCGAGTGATGTAAATAGGTTCGGTCCAGATGCCTTTATTAGCGAATGTTCCATAAGCACCAATCATCTCAAACACTGATAAATCGGGGGTTCCAAGACAAATGGAAGGCAAGGTATCAATGTCGCTTGTGATACCCATATTGTGTGCCATATTCACCACAGCTTGCGGATTAAATTGCTTCATCAAGTATGCAGAAACACAATTAACAGAGTTAGCCAATGCTTCTGTTAATGTAAGCATACCACCATACTTTCCATCGGCATTTTGTGGAGACCACTTCGGTTGTGGTGGCGGCATATCAAAGGTAACACGAACGTTAGGAACTTTAAAACATGGGGAATATCCCTCCTGCATTGCCAAGGTATAGATGAAGGGCTTGAAGGTAGAACCTACTTGCCGCTTACCATCACGAACATGATCATACTTGAAATGTTTGTAATTAATACCACCTACCCATGCACGGATGAAGCCGGTTTGCGGCTCCATAGACATGAATCCTGTCTGCATGAAATACTTGTAATATTTGATAGAATCCATCGGGGTCATCACGGTGTCCTTTTCCCCTTTCCAAGAAAAGATAGTCATCGGAACTTTGGTATTGAAAGCCGTTTCAATTTCTGTTTTTGTAGCTCCTGCTGTCTTCATTTCATGATAACGATCGCTGCGGTGCATGGCGGATGTAAGCACTTCTTTGAATGGTCCCCATGGATCTCTGCCTTTCCAATGTGCGTAGAATTTTTGTTGCAAATCAGGGAAATGTTCCGCCACAGCTTCCTCGGCATAGCGTTGCATTTTGGAGTTGATGGTGGTATAAATTTTTAATCCGTCGCGATAAATATTATAGCTCGTCCCATCCGCTTTTTTATGATCCTTGCACCACTTCACTAATTCGCCTCGAAGGAATTCTCGGAAGTACGGAGCCATGCCCGAGTTCTGATCATCGGCAAGATATTTCAGTGTTTTATTGATGGGTATCTTCGTCAGCGAATCATAACTATGCCGCGTGAGAAAGTTGTACTTATACATCTGATTCAGCACCACATTTCTTCTCTCCAAGGCATGTTTAGGATGGCTGATAGGAGAGAATGAAGTAGGGGCTTTTAACAACCCTACCAGCATCGAAGCTTCCTCTATTCGCAAGGAATCTGTCGTTCTTCCATAAAATGTTTTGGCAGCAGATTTTATCCCGAAAGCATTGCTGCCGAACTCCACGGTGTTAAGATACATAGCAAGGATTTCATCTTTCGTATAATTCTTTTCCAGCCGTACCGCGATAATCCATTCCATTACTTTCCGATTCACGGTGCGGAACTTAGAGATATGTTCTTCTCGCGGAAAGAGGTTCTTTGCCAACTGCTGCGTGATGGTGCTGCCGCCTCCAGATGATTTTTCGTGGAGCAAAACAGTCTTAAATATTACCCTTATCAATCCTCTGATATCAACTCCTGAATGATCTTCAAAACGCACGTCTTCCGTGGCTTTAAGAGCATTGATAACATTCGGCGAAAGCTCGCTGTAGTGGGCATTAGAACGGTTTTGATAATAATATTTCCCCAGCGTAACCAAGTCTGATGACAGCACTTCCGATGCCAGGTTGCTCTTCGGATTCTCCAATTCTTCAAACGAAGGCAGCTTGCCAAACACGCCTGCCGCAACCAGAAAAATATACAACGCCGCGAAGAAGATAGGCACCGAAATAACCAGCCAAAAGTACAGATAAAACCTGCTCTTCCGTTGCTGTTTCCCTTTCTTTTTCGGAGGGCTGTTGTCGGAGATATTTTCTTCGTTGCTCACAATTTTTTTATGGTTATTGAATACGCCAATCGGCTTCGGATTATTTTAATGGAGCGGCAAAATTACGATAAAGAAAGTAATCAGAATCGAACCATTATTGGGGATGAATGGAAGCCGGATTTTTCGACCTTTTTCAAGCATTTGCATTTCGATAATTCTAAAATTAATAGGCATTACTTTGATGGATATTTAAGGTCTCAGAATAAATTTAAGAGGGGCAGTAACGGGGAATAAAAACCGTTTGGGGCGATGAATTTATATGTCATTCGGGAGCTCCTCCTCGACATAAAATCCGAAAATTATGTCATTGGGGAGCTCCTCCTCGACATAAAATCCGAAAAATATGTCATTCGGGAGCTCCTACTCGACATAAAATCCGAAAAACTGTCGTATGTGGAGCTCCCCAATGACACATTTTTTGGGAAGTTACCACTTGCACAGGTCTACATCGACAAGATTTTTGGGAAATCACCACTTGTACAGGTCTACATCGACATAAAATCCGAAAAATAGGTCGATGTATAGCTCTGCATAGAGGCTTTTTTTAGCAATTTTAAGGATATTTTGTTATGAGTTAATGGTATTTCATGGGATGTTATTAGTGAATATTAATTCATTAATACTAATATTTAATTTTATAACCAGCAAGACTCATTCAATATTCATCTTATTAATAAAATGAATGCCTGCCTTATGCCCAAGTTTTATACCTTTAATAATGCCGTCGAAGAGGACGTGTCAGAGTGGTTTCTCGGCAGAATTTCTTCAGAAAATTTTCTTCATGGTGGCGAATAAAATCCGCAGATCGGTCATCAGGCTTTGCTCCCGAATATATTTGAGATTCAGCTCGAGCTTCGCCGGCATTATCTCATTAATATAGGTCGCCTCGGGGTCGTTTGCCATGCCTAATAGTTCGTTTTCATTAGAGAATTTGATGGAGGCGAAATCGGTAATACCCGGGCGGATGGAAAAAATTTGAAGCTGCTGCTGGGTATATAATTCGACGTATTTCCGAACCTCGGGGCGGGGTCCGACAAGGCTCATATCGCCAATAAAAACATTGTATAGTTGCGGCAATTCATCTAATTTATACTGCCGAAGGAAGCTCCCGAATTTCGTAATTCTGCTATCCTTCGCCCCGACCGTGAGCAAGCCCTGTTGGTCGGCATTCACGACCATCGTTCGGAATTTGAGGAGTTGGAAATCCTTTATATTTTTGCCCACCCTGCGCTGTCTGTATAGAATTCCTCCCTTGGAATCGAAACTTATTTTGATGGATATAAAAATAAACAAAGGCGATAAAACGAGGATGCCGATGGCGGAAAAAAGGATGTCGGTTATTCGTTTGATCATGCCCGTGCAGAAGGGGTTGTTGAATAAAAATTAACTGCGAACAAACATCTCGACGGAGGTGATGACGGCATTTAATACTGTGTTGATTTGTTCCTCGGTAAGGTCCACAAAAACGGGTAGTGAAATCTCTCTGGAGTAGTTGTCATACGTAGTCGGATAATTGGCAATGTTGTATCCCCTATTTTTATAGAAAGACATCATCGGCACGGGGATAAAGTGGACGTTTACGGAGACGTCTTTTTCGAATATTTCGTGGATGATTTTGTCGCGGGTATCTTCGGTAATATTTTTAATTCTTAATGGGAACAAATGGAAGGAGCCGGTGCGTGATTCTGTGTTGTATTCAGGGATTTGAGCCCAATCGTATTGCAAAAGTTTCTTGGCATAGAGGTCCATCACCATCTTTCTTTTAGGTAATGTTTCGGTTTCGTACCGCTCCAATTCCACCAATCCGATAGCCGCCATAATGTCGGTCAGATTACACTTGTATCCCGCCTCAATGATGTCGTATCGCCAGTTCCCTTTTTGCATCTTCGCCAACGCATCTTTGTTCTGCCCGTGGAGGGTGGTAATGCACAACGATTTATAGACCTCCTCGTTGTCGAATGGGGCAGGTAAATTCAATGCCACAGCCCCTCCCTCGGCGGTAGTAAGGTTCTTTACGGCATGGAAAGAGAACACGGAAATATCAGTAAGGCTTCCTGCCTTTTTTCCTTTGTATATTGCCCCGATAGAATGCGCGGCATCGGCAAGAATCAGTACCCTGCCCAACATCTTCTGCGGTAAAGAATCGGGGCTGAACATCTTGGCAATATCAGATCTTTGAACTAAAGAATTTATTGCATCATAGTCGCAGGGATAGCCAGCAAAATCAACCGGCATGATGACTTTGGTCTTGTTCGTAATAGCCCTTTCTATCGCTTCTACAGAGCAATTGAAATCATCATCGGTATCCACAAAAACAGGCGTTGCCCCGCAATGAATAACGACATTCGCCGTAGCCGCATAGGTGTATGACGGAACGATGACTTCATCGCCTTCCTTCACCCCGAACCACCGGAGGATAATTTCTAATCCGGCAGTGGCAGAGTTGAGACAGAGCGTGGATTGAGCACCAGTATATTCAGAAAGTTTCTTCTCGAATAACTTAGTTTTAGGACCGGTGGTAATCCAGCCAGACTCGAGGACTTCGATCACAGCATCTATAACCTTTTTGTCTATGTGCGGGGGAGAAAATGGTATCATATTTTTATTTATTAATGAAATGCAAAACTATTAATCTTGCAATAAATGGTATTTGAGGGATAATTCTTTTCTGTACATATTGACCATCAACAAAGAATTGAAGAGGGCATAGAATATAACGCCGGCAATGGTTTCGAGCATGGACTCTGTCAGGAAATTGATGAATATAATTATCAAAAAAGTGATGTAGATAAAATTCCACTTCCTTAAAGCAGCAATCAATGGAAACACAAGGGAGGAGAACAAAAGAAGAATTCCGGGTAACCCTAAAGCGATGAATGTTTGGAGGAACTGGTCGTGAGCATTCAACCGTTCATTGAGGGCACCGGTCATTCCTTTCTCTTTATATTTATCCAAAAGCACATCTTTAACATCACCGGTTCCCACGCCAAACAAGAGGTTCTGTTTAATAATTTCCATTGCCGAACCCCAGATAAGAATCCTGACACTGGTGCTTTCGGTGGTTTGTTTATCAATTGTTTTATGTTCATCCTGAATCATTACTTCTGGTTTCAGGAAGCGAGGATTGACAGGCTTGGTGACGTAATGTTGAATCGAAAAGAAAAACAATCCGATTCCTATTATTGTAGCCAATACAATAAATCCTTTTTTGAAGTGAAGGTAGTAATAAAGCAATGCGATGCAATAAATAAGCAGGGACACGATGATACCTGTTTTAGAATTGAGAAGCAAGATGAATACACTAAAGAAAACGATCAGAAGGCAGGATAGTATGGTTGTTATTTTTGTCCTTGAAGAATCTGACAAAAAAGTAAAATAGAGGAGGATTACATTGACAAAATTAAGATACATTGAAAAATATCCCGGGTGATGAATGAAAGATAAATCGCCATAGAAAAACACTATCAGGTCCTTTCGTATCGGATATATTATCATTGAATGAATCAGGCAAATAATACAGGCAGCAAAGCACCCTATGACAAATGAAAAGAGTAATTTATAAACCTTATCCCATGAATAATTTATTGTTTCAAAAATTACAATAGGGAAGATGAACAGGGAAAGTTTTAGGAGAACATCATTGGCTCCATAATATAGGTCGTGTGAATAAAGAATCCCTATCAAATGTAGCATGTAAAAGGATAAAAAAAGCAAAAGATATTTATTCTTAAAGATAGATTTGAAATTAGTACCAAGCCGCAGCCCTATTACCCAATTCAAGATAATACACGCAAAAATATATGGAAGGATTTTTTTGTTCAAAGGCAAACAAAAAACTAATAGCAAAAGCAAATAATATCCTATTTGAAGGGGATTAAGCTTTTGAGATAGGCTAAATGATTTGACTATATTCGTCATCGTGTCAAGCTATCAAAATTAGTATTACGATTATTCCTCAAAACAAAGATATTTACAAGAGCCGACAAATACCCTAATCCATAGCTAACGTGAAGAATCAGAAATGCAAAAGCTATCTGCAAAATATAATTCAAATTTTTGCTTTGGGCAGATGAAAAAATCAAAAGGAGAAGTAAATAGGAGGCTGTGCCTGCCAGATAAAGCACCAAAACATTAAACGAAAAGATGGAAACGATCAATCCAAAAATAAAATAACAAACCAGAAATAAGGGAGCTAATTGCCTTGCCGTAGTAATGGTTTTATGCTTTACATTAACGACAACTTTCCAATAACCATATTGGAAATACTGCCTAAATAATTTGGAGAAAGAACCCCTGACATAATACTTTGAACGGATACTATTCGACAAATAAATTTTATACCCTGCCTTGCCGATTCTAAAATTAAATTCATCATCCTGATTCCGCGTCAGGTCGGTATCAAAGTATCCTGCCTTATCAAAAACTTCCCTTTTATATGCCCCGAAAGCTACGGTATCTACATATCCATCATTGCCTCCAGTTCGGAAATAGGCATTGCCAACGCCAAACTTTGAGGACATGGCGATTCCTATAATTTCAGAGGTTTTATTCTCATAAACATTCTCTATAATTCCTCCTGCGCAGCCAATATTTTCATTAATTTGGAATGCTTCCACACACTTTCCGACATAATCTTTTGAAGCTTCAGAATGCGCTCCAAGAATAATACAAATATCAGCAACCGAATTCTGAATTCCCAAATTCAAGGCATAAGGTGTGGTTTCTTTTTTATTAATTAATAAGAAGACATTCGGGTTATTTTTTTCTAAATCATGCACAATATCCAAAGTTCCATCCATGCTTTTTCCATCACAAACATAAATCGTGAGTAGTTCCTCCGGATAATCCGATTCGATTACAGAAGTAACGCATTTTGCAATATACTTCACCTCATTTTTGCAAGGAATAATTACAGCAACTTTCGGATTTTTCAAGGCGTTTATGGATTAATAGGTTGAAAAACTCGAATTATTGAGAGCGATGGAATTTCCGTCGCCAGTGCCGGAATTTCCGTCGCTAGTGCTGGAATTTCCGTCACCAGTGCTGGAATTTCCGTCGCCAGTGCTGGAATTTCCGTCACCAGTGCTGGAATTTCCGTCACCAGTGCTGGAATTTCCGTCACCAGTGCCGGAATTTCCGTCGCTCGTGTAGAAATTTCCGTCGCTCGTGCTGGAATTTCGGGAGGAGGGTATGGAGAAGTTTTCAGTCATAAAATAGTTCTAATCTTAATTCAATAATTTTGAAAAAGGGTTAATATTAGCCCCAATTGGAGTCGTACTAAAATCTTCAACGACGGAATTACTGCCCACCATAGTGCCGATAGAAAGATGAACATGGCTGCCAATAGTACATTCATGATCAATAATCACCCCTGAATTGACAATCGTATTTTCGCCAACGATAGAATTTGCATTCATAACCGTATTGGCTAAACATACGCTACCGTTATTCAAAACGGCACTTTTTGAGATTATGGCAGAAGGATGGATGATGGTTGCCGGTTTTAGGATTTTGGAAAGCTCACGGAATAATTTTGCTCTCGTTTTATTATTCCCTATTCCTATTATAAAAAAATCAGCCAGGGTAGATAATTTATCCATTTCACTTTCCGAAAGGATAACTTTATAATCGAAAATCACCTTCGTCCCGACAGCAATTGAGTGGTCAACAAACCCAATCAATTCATATTTTCCTTCGGCAATAATCCCTTCGCATAAAACTTTACCATGCCCTCCAGCTCCTATAATTACAATTCTTGGCTTCATTATTTAGATATTAATGAAAGATATTTTTGTTCCACAACTTTCAAATTTGTATCCCAAATAGCTCTTTCGGCAATAATTTTTTTATTCATCGGGATCGCTTTCTGTTGGAGTTTGTCGTAATCACGGTGCGAAGTAATAATTTTTTCGGCTAACCTATCGACATCATCAATTGTTACCAAGAAGCCATTTTTGCCATCCTCTATCCATTGAGAATTTGCAGGAATATCTGTTGCGATGCAAAATGCTCCGCAAGCCATCGCTTCATTCAAAGAAATATTGTTGCCATCCGACAATGAAACAGAAATAAACACATGGGATTGATTCAAGACCTTGGAGATTTCTGGTTGAGATAATTTGCCATAAAAGGTAACATGATTTTTTAATCCTAAACTATTAATCAAGTTCTCTATTTCGTGGAATAAGGTCGCTGAATAATAAATCAGATTCAAATGGAGGTTCGGGATTTTGTCTTTCGCAATAGCTATTGATTTTATTAAATGAGGAATATTATAAATCGGTTCAAAATTACGGGTGCTAGTGATAACAAATGTATCGTTTGGGAGTTTTCGATTCACATCATTAAAGATTTCGGGATCAATACCAAAAGGAATAACCGAAATTTTATTAGAAGGAACACCTATCCTAACCACTGACTCCTTCATATGATTTGCCATTACCGTTATCCAATCTGCTTTAGAGAATGCGAATTTCAATAACCACTTGTATATTTTAGATTCAGTTGGACTAACCAATACATCTGTTCCCAATGCTGTAATAATATAAGGATGAAAACTGCATAATGAACCTGTGATTCCATAGCTTGTAGCATAAAGAGCATGTAAAATATCGGGTTTAATTTCCTTTAATATTGCTTTTACCTTTCTATACTTTAACAGCACTTTCCAATTGCCTCCTCCAACAGAAACAACCCCTATATCTACATGATGCGTAGTGATATTTTCTATACTGGTTTTCTTGAAAGAGATTAAATGGACATCATGTCCTAAGGTTGCAAAATGTTTACACCATCTCACAATGTGAATACTCCCTCCATCGCCAAAGAAACAAATTCTCATTTTAATAACAACTGATATGATTGCGGAATATTATTTTCATTATCGTATTTACAAGTTGTAAGATTAATTTACTGACTGATTATTAAAAGTTAAATAAGATACCATTTTGGACAGTGTGTATATGTATGCTTTGCTTTTAGAAAAATAAACTTTTTTGAATGGCGATAAAACTGTAAATATCATAATCCTGGTGAAAACATGAATCAGGCTAAAGATAATACCTACTAAAAAAGTTATAAATGAAAAATGTTTCCGTAAGTATTTTAGCTTGCTTATTATTTGATTTGATATTGATATGTTATAGTTCTGTCTCAAACTTTTTCCGCTATGGTGAATGATTTTGGATTGAGGAAAATAGACAACGGAACCAACAGTTTTAGCTCTATAACAATAATCAACATCATCCATCCAAAACAAATTCGTATCAAGATAACCGATTTTATTAATCAAATCTTTATGAAACAAAAGACAAGCACCTGCTGCATAATCAACATCAAAAATAGTATCAAAATTTGATAGTGGATATTGTCTTAATTTGAATAATATATGGAGATACAAAGCTTCAACAATAATGTTTAAGACGCTCGGAAATTTGCAGCAAGAGATTTGTAAAGAACCATCTGTATTCAATAGTTTGGGAGCTAGCATAGCGATGGAAGGATGTTTATTCAGATAAGTCATCATCCCACTTATCGAATCGTTTCTTAGTTCCGTATCAGGATTAAGAAGAAGAATAAAATCTCCTTTTGCAATCCTGATTCCTTGATTATTCGCTTCGGAGAAACCAGCATTCGTTTTATTAGATATAAGTATGCATGCAGGGAATTTGTTTTGTATCATTACAACACTTCCATCCGTAGAGGCATTGTCTATAACAATTAATTCTAAAGCAATATTCCCACAATATTTGTAGATTGAACTTAGGCAATTTTGAATTAAATCTTTGACATTATAATTCACAATAACGACAGTTAATTGTGGAGTCATGCAATAGTTTTTTTATGATATATTTGGGAGGATGCAAACCCTATTACCATCCAAAAGAAATAATTGATCATGTAGAAGTCAAGAACATTGCTTACCATGTTTTGGAAGTTGATGCTGATGAAAAACACGAAGAAGAAATAGACACGGTCTTTATCATTAACATCAACGTTCTTGATCAAATTCGCAAGGCAATAATAGATAAAAGAAATTGAAAAAAAGATGTATAAAACCAACCCTTGTATTCCATTTTCGCAAAGTAATTTTAAGAACCATCCATCGGTGGAATAGAAGGCGGCTTCTTTTGAATCAGGACTGAAGAAGCGTGCTGCTATATGTCCGGCTCTTCCTAATCCATATCCGTAGGGTCTGTCTAAAAACAAGGAATAAGAACTGTTCCAGAACTTTACTCTGACCATATTTGTGCCCATGGAGGCTGTTTCGGAGGAGGTGTGGATGAACCATTTGGTGAAGATAAAAGGATCGGCGATGTAGAACGATGCTCCTAAATATACTAAGATGATGACTACTAAAATGCTTCCGAAAAGTACACGGTTTTGATTAAAATAATAAACGAACAACATACCCATTCCTACTACTGTGGCTAAGATTGCGCCTCTCGATACTGAAAATATCAGGCAGAATAATACTATCGCAAATTTCGTAAATACTATCCATCGTTTTTCTTTCGTGCATTCGTTTAACCAATACAATGTTGATAACGACATGAGTGTTCCGAAGCATACAGGTGTCCATAAAATAGAGGACATGCGTATAATAAAGTATGCGGGTATATGATCTTTATCCACAAGGTTTAACATGTACATCATGCTGTCTTTAAATACAAAATATAATAAGATGCCGATGATGCCGATGACAGTAAACCAGTTGAAAATGGTATGCAATACCTTATCGAATTCTTCTTTTTTTATATCAGCTATTCGTATAATAAAATAGAACACGATTGGCAGATAGGTCATTCTAAAAGCATACAAACTTAACTTGAAATTATTACTCAAGATGGCTCCTACCACAAGGTTTAAGATGAAAAATGAGAGCACACTGTAATCAATTATATTAAACCTTATCGGTACACCATTCTTGATGATTGATACCGCCACTTTCACGATGATTAATGAGAAGAATAATTCAGGAAGTATGGAGATAAACAGTTCATAAAAGTTGGTGGATGTTTCCGTGCCGATGGTCAATATTCGTAGCGTGGGGAAGAGGGTTAAAAATACAAAAAACAAGATCACGAGGGACTCCAACTTAACTCTTGCCAACCGGTTTATGATGCGTATCATTCTTTTTAACAGGCGATTTTTATCGGGTGTTTGCTTCTTTATTAAATTATTATTACGGCTGCAAAAGTAATATAAAAAATGTTGAAATTACAAGCCCGAATTCCGTAGGGAGAAGAAACAATTTTTATTTGCTGATCTTCAAAATATAAATGATGACGGCGATACACATCGCGCTTTGTGTTGCCGTTACGAGCCACAAAGTGGTATGGATCGGGAGTGAATAAACGGACGCCGAAATCATCACCAATACGAACGAAAGAGCACTGATTATGCCCATAACAAGCACTTGTTTTTGCTTCCCAAGTATGGATGCGACTTGGCTGATGGGCGATCTGATCAAATCAAAAAATATCCACAGAGATAATATCCGTGCATACTCGCCGGCTTCGTTCCATGCGGAGGAAAAGATGAGTGAAAACAGCGTAGGTCCGAATAAAATCAGTATAACAGGGATCGCGATGAGGATATAAAACGACTTTTTTACCGTGCGTTTTACTAAAGGGAAAAGGGAGTGATTGTTCCTGAATTGTTCGGATGCTTCTGCGAAGAATACCTGTGCTATAGGCTGAATAATTAACCGCATGGGGAGTTGCAGAACCCGCGAACAGAGGGCATAGTAGCCTGTTGCCTCTGCGCCATAATACTTAGACAAAAGTAGTGTCAATACTCCGATTTGGAACATGTCTAAAAAACCTTGGGGGATGTTTATTTTTGGAAAGGAACTGTACTTTCGGAAGGTTTCTAACAGTTCTTTTCGCGTGAATAAAAACGATGCGAGGGGGGTGTTATTAAATATGATGATGGCTAATAAAATAAACGTAATCGCTTGTCCTGCCAGCGTTCCGAAGAGTAGCCCTTTGGAAAAAAGATGCATGAATGCGAGTGAACCAACGCCCGTTACCAGCGTTTCTACGATGCGGAGATAAGATATTTTTTTGAAATTTTTTTGGCGTACATTGTACATCCAAAATACCTGTGTGCCGGTGAGGAAGACAATGCTGAAAAGCAGGTAAAAAAGCCAGGTTCTGACTTCTTGATGTTCGTAAACGGGGAGATCAAATATAAAAATAAATCCTATAAAAAGGAATGATAAAACACTAATAATTGCCAGCACAATAAACGATAAATTGAACAACATTTTAGCATCGGTTTCGGTTTTGGCAGCTACTAATGCGACATCGAACTTACCGCTTGCGACGACATTGATAAAGCCCGCGAGAGTAAGGAAGACAGACAGCGTTCCGAAGTATTCGGGCAGGTAAATACGGGCTAAGAATATGGAGAAAACGAAGTTGATTCCTTGCGCAATGAACGACGAGGAGGCGAGGACGAAAACATCTTTCGTGAAATCGGTTTTGAAAAGTTTATTCCATACCATATTCACGGCTTCGCGAAGCTATAATTTTAAAAAAAGATGAAAGAACACAGACTATACGCATACTATTATGATAGAATGCTGCAAAGAAACGAAAACGGCGTGGTAATTATTCGTTATGCTTTTACTAAAAACGGTGCGGATAGATCGCTCACCAGCATTTTTCCGTTCGATGCCAGGGCATATAATTCATGATCCACGGTGGGACTGATTCCAGAAAATTGTGCCGCACGTCCTTTTCCTAAAACAGTAATCATTTTTACCTGAACAGGCACTGCGGGAATGAATCCTTACAGGCAATTGCCCCTTTGCGATGTTCTATAAGGTTTCATTCCCTAAAAACAGATATAAATAGGAAAGGTAATACGATAATAATAACAAACAACCTTACAGGAAATCGCAAAGGGGCGACTGCCTGTCAGGATGTTTGTTCACGATTAACATCGCGGCCCAAAGATAAAAATGTATTATGAAATACGGATTAGAAAATCAAAAACCCCTTCCGATAACTCATCCAAAACACTTTCGCCTTACCAACATCATCCCCCAACATCCCAACCCTATCTCCCGTCATACCGCCGTAATCTACCGATATACCGCCACTATTTAGCGATATAGCAAAACTATCTACCGATATACCGCCGCTATTTAGCGATATAGCAAAACTATCTCCCGATATACCGCCACTATTTAGCGATATAGCAAAACTATCTACCGATATACTGCTGCTATCTACCGATATACCGCCGCTATTTAGTGATATAGCGATTACTATTTAGCGATATTCCGCCGCTATTTAGCGATATAGCAATGCTATTTAGTGATATAGTGAATACTATCTCCAAACATAGCAACCACTATCTCCCAAGATAGCAAACCCTATCCCGTTTCACCAATTGTTATCTTCATTATCAGTCAATTACAAAAAAAATCCACGAATCATAATAATTCAGGGATTTAGGTTTTAATACCTACCGCTGGCTGGGAATCCCTCCGAGTAGGGAATTTTTAATTCCCTCGTATCCTGGTTTTTGATTGCCATTTTATTAATCATTGGTGAGGTATTATTCTTATTTGGTTTTGTAAAATAATTAAAAATTTCCCGACCCCACTTTTCACTATTAGTTTTTCACTAACCTAAATATGAAACCTCAAAACGATATACAGCAACACGAAAGGAGCAGCCATAATGATCGAATCAAACCGATCTAATATCCCGCCATGACCTGGTAATATGGTGCCGGAATCTTTGATGTTCAAACTGCGTTTTAATAAAGATTCTACAAGGTCTCCAAAGTTTCCCATCAGAATGACTATTAATGAAATGGCAAACCAATCAATCAGGATTAAGTCAGTATAATAAATTGAAATAATGTAAGCACCCAGCAATGCAAACACTGCTCCGCCGAAGCTGCCTTCCCAAGTTTTTTTAGGAGATATTCTCTCGAATAATTTGTACTTGCCGAATTTTCTTCCGACTAAATAAGCACCTGTGTCGTTCGCCCAAATCATGTAGATCATGCCTAATAAAATGTGGGGGGAATAACCGCTGTCTTTAATGATTTCGGGGTAAGCGATTCCGTTCAGCATCGAGAACGGAACGCCGATATAAAATATACCAACTAATGTGATTGCAATGTTGTTGAATGGCATTGCTGCTTTTGTTCTTAATTCAAAAATGAACATCAAAAACACGAGCGAGATTAGAATTAAAAACCATGCAGGATTGATTCCACGCATCACATACACATTTGACATGATGAATAATGCAATGGTTATAACGGTACCAAAATACTTCTGCGGACGATGCAGTTCATTGGTTGTAATTCTATTGAATTCTAAAATACCCAGTAGCGTAATGATTACAAATAAGGAATAGAATGTATATTGATTCCACAGTATCGCCCCCAACAAAACGATAACAAATATTGCACCCGTTATAGCTCGTTGCGTAAAGTTATTCATGGAGAATAGCAGGAGAGAATTTTAAGAATTATCGTCAATCAGGAACACAAAGATTTCCTTTGGACCATGTGCTCCCATCACCAATGTTTTCTCAATATCTGCAGAACGGCTCGGTCCGGTAATCGTAGCAATCATCGAAGGAATTGATTCACCATATTTGACTTTTAATCCGGTCAATGCTTCCTTAATATCATAAACCAATTGGGAGGTATAAGCAATCGTAATATGCACAGGTGGATAAACACTCAATCGCCTGCCAGATGCTTGTTTCGATGAAATCAAAATACTACCAGTCCTAGCAGAAAGATACTCACAAAATGTAATTCCAACTTCAGATTTAATAAAATCTTCTTCCGATGAAGTGAATTTCAAATTACCTTTTTCAAGCAGTTCATTAATCTTTTTATCAACACTGTGGATACTATCCCACTCACGTTCCTTCGCCAACGATTTTAATAGTTCAATACACTCCTCTTCGTTCTCACAATAAACAAATTGACCATTGACTTTTGTGAATTCTTCAGCGAATAAAATATCCAAGAACTCATCCGAAGCAGAGTAGATTTTTGAATCATTGTCTAAGGTAGGATAAGGATTTTTAGTCTTTTGAATCAAAGCCTTGCGGACTTTTTTCAAAACCTTTTCTTTGGATGTGGACTCTTCCATGACTGTTGAAAAATTGTGTTACTCTTTTGCCGCAGGGCTTGCATCAGAATTAGCGATAGAAGCCACAGCAGGCTCGTCTTTAGCAGCACCATTTGATGCAGGTGTTTCAACTTTTACATCAGTTCCTTCAACTACATCAGCCTTAGCTTCTGGTCTGATTGATTCTAAAGCCTCCCGCTCCGATTCAAAAGCACGCTTGCCAAATATCTCCTCTAAATCTTCCTTGAAGATGACTTCCTTTTCTAAAAGAACAGCAGCTAACTTGTTCAATTGATCTTGGTGAGCAAGCAATAATTCCTTGGTTCTAATGTATGCCCCTTCAATCAATTTGCTCACTTCCTCATCAATCGTTTGTGCAGTCTTTTCGCTATATGGCTTATACATCTCGAACTCCGACTTCCCCTGCGAATCGTAGTAACTGATATTACCTATCTTATCATTCAAACCATAGATAGCAACCATTGCATAAGCCTGTTTGGTAATTTTCTCCAAGTCACTCAATGCACCTGTAGAAATCTGTCCAAAAGTTATTTCCTCCGAAGCACGCCCACCCAAAGCAGCACACATCTCATCCATCAATTGTTCCTTAGTAGTAATCTGTCTTTCCTCTGGCAAATACCATGCAGCACCCAATGAATTTCCACGAGGTACAATCGTAACTTTCACCAATGGATTCGCATGTTCAACCAACCAACTCACCGTAGCATGACCCGCTTCATGGAATGCAATAACTTTCTTTTCTCCAAGGGTGATAATCTTATTTTTCTTTTCTAATCCTCCGATAATTCTATCCACAGCACTCAAGAAATCTTGCTTTCCTATCTTTTCCTTATTATATCTTGCTGCGATCAAAGCCGCCTCGTTACAAAGGTTTGCAATGTCAGCACCCGAGAAACCGGGGGTTTGTTTTGCAAGAAAATCTACATCAACTGTATCATCCAATTTCAATGGTTTCAAATGCACCATGAAAATCTCTTTACGACCATGCAAGTCGGGAAGTTCAACATATATTTGACGATCAAATCGTCCCGGACGAAGCAAGGCTCTATCCAAAACATCAGCACGATTGGTAGCACCAAGAATGATTACTCCGCTATTACTTCCAAAACCATCCATCTCGGTAAGCAATTGATTTAGGGTGGATTCACGCTCATCATTCGCACTGAAAGACGATGATTTCCCACGAGCACGACCTATTGCATCTATCTCATCAATAAAAATAATACATGGAGCCTTCTCCTTCGCCTGACGGAATAAATCCCGAACACGAGAAGCACCAACTCCAACAAACATTTCTACAAAATCGGAACCTGACATTGAGAAGAAAGGTACTTGAGCTTCACCAGCAACAGCCTTAGCCAATAATGTTTTACCAGTTCCAGGAGGTCCAACCAGCAATGCTCCACGTGGAATCTTCCCTCCTAATGAAGTATATTTTTTAGGTGTTTTCAAGAAGTCCACGATCTCCATCACTTCCACTTTAGCCTCCTCCAAACCAGCAACATCATTGAAAGTAATATTGACATGACTATCCTTATCAAACAACGTAGCCTTTGACTTCCCAATATTAAATATCTGACTGCCGCCAGCTCCACCACCACCCATTCTTCGCATAATAAATACCCAAAGAACAATCATAATAATAATAGGAAATACCCATCCCATAATATCTCCCCATGTATTGCTCTTGGTTTGATATTGGACATCTAATTTATCTTCTTTTGGAAAGTCCTTTTGTGCCTCTCCAAGTTTCTTTTCAAAGGTCTCGACAGATCCTATATTGAAATAATAATGCGGTCCCGGGTTCTCAACATTCGCAATAGATTTCGTCCTTACCTCCTTGAATTTATCCTCTTTCAATTTATCTTTTTTGATATAAACCTCGGCGGTTTTTTCATTCATCACAACAATCTTTTCGACATCATGGTTCGTGAGCATATCCTTTTCAAAAGTCTGATAAGGAATTTCTTTCGGTCCGCCACCCCAGCTAAAAACATTGAATGCCAAAAAGGCAACAATGATAATCCCGTAAATCCAGTAAAAATTGAAACTGAACTTAGGTTGTTTTGGTTTGTTAAAATCGTTCTGCGGATTCTCCTCCACCGGTTCTTTTATCTTCTTTTTATTCTTTGCCATTATTTATTTTTTATAAGTTTTTCGCTAAGTCAAATAGTATGCCATTAGATAAGGAACTATAATTTGCCTTTATCCCTGACAAAATGTCTGTTATTTCCCTTCTTTTATTTGTTTGATCTCTGCATCGCCCCACAATCGTTCTAATCCATAAAACTCTCTTTGTTCCAGAAGAAAAATATGAACTACTACATTAAAATAATCCAATAAAATCCATTCCGAATTCTCTCGTCCTTCCTTGTGTGATGCACTTTCACCGGTCTTTTTATAAACCTGCTCTTCTACAGAATTTGCAATCGCATTTGCCTGCGTTTTCGATTCGCAATGACAAATAATAAAATAATCCGCCACCGAATGTTTAAGATTATTAAGATTCATCGTTACGATTCGTTCCCCCTTTTTTTCCTGCATCCCATAGATAATACTATCTACTAATTTCTCGGTTGCACTCTTTTTCGGAGCTACTTTCTTAACGGGTTTCTTCTCAACTTCTTCTGTTGAAACTACTTTCTTCACAGCTTTTTTAGCGGTGGGTTTCTTCTCAACTTCTTCTGTTGAAACTACTTTCTTCACAGCTTTTTTAGCGGTGGGTTTCTTCTCAACTTCTTCTGTTGAAACTACTTTTTTCACCGCTTTTTTAGCGGTGGCTTTCTTCTCTACTTTCTTAATTGGCATGAACCTTATTTATTATCTATGACGTTGTTTACAGAATTTTATTCTAATTTTGACCGCTCAAAACTACACATTATTTCGCAATTGATATCCTTCCCTACTTTATTTACCGGACAAAACCTTATCGAATTGGATAAGATT
Organism: uncultured Bacteroidota bacterium; assembly: GCA_903844645.1. Lineage (GTDB taxonomy): Bacteria > Bacteroidota > Bacteroidia > AKYH767-A > JABDAW01 > JABDAW01. The sequence goes on along the minus strand of CAIMUP010000001.1, from coordinate 3,723 downwards.
CCCTCCACAAACACCTACGCCAGCGAGCTTTTATTAAAGGAGCAACCGCCTGAAGGTACCGTTGTTTTAGCTTATGATCAGCCTCAAGGACGCGGGCAAAGCGGCAATGTATGGGAGAGCGAAACACAGAAAAATTTAACTTTCTCCATCATTTATTACCCCAACTTTTTGGCTGCAGACGAGCAGTTTTTATTAAATCAAATCATCTGTATCGGCATTTGCGAGTACTTAAATTATAAAACCGAACGCGGAACGGTCATTAAATGGCCCAACGATATTTTAATAAAGGGACAAAAAATATCAGGCATCCTCATCGAAAATGTATTGCAGGGTAACAAGATAAACTCCAGCGTCATCGGCATCGGATTAAACGTCAACCAGACATCCTTTTCCAAAGCTGCCGGCAACCCCACTTCTTTGAAATTAATTACTGACCATGAATACGATTTATTAAACTGCCTCCAATCCCTTTGCTCCTTTATCGAAGCATATTATTTCGAGCTCCAATCCTTCCACAAACACCCGAAATTAAGAGAGAAATACCTCAAAATGCTCCAAGGATACCACAAAGAAATTAACTACACCGAAGCAGGCAGAGAAAAGTCAGGAACCATTGTCGGTGTTTCCTCCGATGGCAAATTAGAGATAAAAGACAACCGCGAAATCATCACCTCGTACAACCATAAGGAGATTATTTTTCTTTGATACGATCCTTTCCCTGGTTTCTTTTTCCAAACCACTGTGGAAGCCCATTTTTGATAGCTATCCCAATTCCCAACATTGGGCTGAATTCCAGGAACGTGGAATTGGTTTAAGGAATTCCTCATAGCTATGCCACGTTCTTGGAATCCACTTAAGGAATTCCTCAAAGGCAAAATTCAGGTCTTAGAAGGCACCATGCCCTCCCCTTCCGCGTTGAATCACTCCTTATATATACAGCTTTTATGGGAATAAAGCATCACGCTGGTCGGGTTTTGTAATCTCAACCCCAATTCCTCCCTCTTTATCTAATTTTGCGATTCTATAAACGATAACAATCTCTGCCTAATGCACTTTAACTCCACAGACTTCCTTCTGTTTTTCCCCATCGTAACGATCTTCTATTTCCTCTTGCCACACCGCTACAGATGGATGCTCCTCTTAGCTGCCAGTTGCGTGTTTTACATGTTCTTTATCCCTGCCTATATCCTTATTTTGATCTTCACCATCATCATAGATTATGTTGCCGGAATATTAATAGAAAACAGCAAAGCCACCCACCGCAAACGATTCCTTATGATGAGCCTCATCGCTAATATCGGAGTCCTCGCCATATTCAAATACTATAACTTCTTCATCGAAAACATCAACGAATTATTCATCCATCTAAACATTACCAACACTGTCATTCCTTACCTCAATATCATCCTCCCGATAGGGCTTTCATTCCACACTTTCCAAGCGATGAGCTACACTATCGAAGTCTATAGGGGCAATCAAAAAGCAGAACGGCATTTTGGTATCTACAGCCTCTACGTCCTGTTTTATCCGCAGTTGGTTGCCGGTCCTATTGAGCGACCGCAACACCTTTTGCCGCAGTTCCGCGAAGAACATTTCTTTGATTATAAAAGAATCACCGACGGCTTAAAACTAATGACCTGGGGCATCTTTAAGAAGGTCGTGATAGCCGATAGATTAACCCTAATCGTTGATCAGGTGTACTCCAATCCTCATCACTATCGCGGCACGGGGTTAATCGTTGCAACCATCTTCTTCGCTTTCCAGATCTACTGCGACTTCTCTGGCTACAGCGACATCGCAATAGGTGCTGCGCAAGTAATGGGTTTTCGGTTGATGAAGAACTTCAACGCCCCGTATCTCTCCTCCAATGTTTCCGAGTTTTGGAAACGCTGGCACATCTCGCTCTCCACGTGGTTTAAGGATTACTTATACATCTCCTTAGGTGGAAACCGGATGTCTATTGCAAGGTGGTTTCTGAATCTTATGATAGTATTCATCGTTAGTGGTGTGTGGCACGGAGCTAAGTGGACATTCGTTGTCTGGGGAGCAATTCATGGCTTCTTATTAATCATAGAAATAGTAAAAGGCATGATGGCAAAACGCTTTTCATTAGAATTAAAAGGGGCTTTTATTAAGAAGATAAATGTCGCCGTTACCTTTAGTTTATTCTGCATAGCATGGGTTTTCTTCCGAGCTAATTCAATGCCAGATGCATGGTATATCATCACGCATTTTACTGACCCGTTCTCTAAAATACACAACACCGGCATCTTCAGCACGCTGATGGGCGGGGTCATCAGCCACTATTCCCCGATAGATTGGGCGTTGTCGTTCATTCTTATTGGTGTGCTTATCTTTTCTGACAACGTGGAGGGCAAACAAGGTATCATCAACCGAATTAATTCCCTTTCTCCCTACAAAAGATGGATGATTTATTACGCCATCATCATCTTAATTCTCTCCATCGGTAAGTTCGGGAACACACAATTTATTTACTTCCAATTCTAAGATATGAAAAAACTATTCTTCCGACTCTTTTTACTTTTTATTCCTATCTTTATTTGTACTTCTACTGTCATTATTTGGGATCCATTCAGGATATTTTTTGATTATAAGGACTATTACAAAGATAATATTGTAGACCCGAACAGGAGCTTCGTATTGACCGAAACTTATTTGAAATACCGAAAGGAAACCAAGTTCAATTCTTTTATTTTTGGAAGCTCTCGCTCCCATGCTTATCGTTGTAAGGAATGGCAGAACACCCTTGGCAACACTGCCATTCCGTATCATTTCGATGGGGCTACTGAAACAATCTTTGGCATTAATAAGAAGATAAAGTTTTTAGATGAAATGGGCGATACGATGAAGAATGTATTGATAATTTGTGATATGACCACCCTTGCGAATACCAAAAACAGGATTGATCATTTACATATTCTGCCGCCGAAGCTATCGAAAGAATCGCCCTTTCGTTTCTATTTTGAATTTCTTAAATCATCGTTTTCTTTTGAGTTTATTTGCGCCTATTCCGATTATAAACTCTTTCATAAAACACGTTTGTATCAAAAATCGTTGCTCTCTCTCGAAGAATTTCCTTCTTATCACGACCCAATTAATGGTGATTATTTCTATGGTAACGATCAGCATCTTATAAAGGATTCTACCGGATATTACAAAGAAATGATAGCCCTCGGCAACTTTATCAAAGAAGAGAATCCTGTGCCGTATCCGAGGGTTACGGAGGAGGAAACGGAATTATTAATTGACATAGCGAAGGTTTTTATGAAGCATAAAACCAATTATAAGATCATTATTTCGCCGTTATACAATCAAATTCCGATGGATAAAGACCAGTTGAAGTTGTTGAAAACTGTTTTTGGGGATGATCGGGTGTACGATTTCTCTGGCAAGAATGCCATCACCGATGCTATCGGGAATTATTATGAAAACAGCCATTACAAGCCCTTCATCGCTACCGAAATCATGAAAAAGGTACAATAATTCAGGGTTTTGCAGGAGTGTTTTGCCTTTAATCAATTAAAAGGGGGCAAACAAGGGATAAGAATCGCGACAGAGGCAATGTCTCTGAAAGGTTTTTCAATGAAGAATGGTTCCATTACTATAGTGAAAGTAATGCTGTATATATAAAAAGTAATCCTGTATATATAAAAAGTAATCCTGTATATATAAAAAGTAATCCTGTATATATAAAAAGTAATC